>JAGYNF010000040.1 GCA_018400215.1 Cyanobium sp. M55B138
ATCGGCATCTGGTTCACCGCCCTGGGCGTGAGCACGATGGCCTTCAACCTGAACGGTTTCAACTTCAACCAGTCGATCCTCGACGGCCAAGGCCGTGTGGTGAACACCTGGGCCGATGTGCTGAACCGTGCAGGCCTGGGCATGGAAGTGATGCACGAGCGCAACGCTCACAACTTCCCCCTCGACCTGGCTGCTGCAGAAGCCACCCCAGTGGCGCTGACCGCACCGGCGATTGGTTGAGGCCAACCAGCCCGGCTGATGCTGGGCTCAACGACGGAATCCCCAAAGCCCTCGCCGCAAGGCGGGGGCTTTTTGTTGGGTTTGGCCTGGGCCCCGATTCAGCGTCTGCCTGGGGTGGTGGAGCGATGCTGGTGGTCGCGCTGGAGGTGGAGGTAGAGCTGTTCGGGCTCCCGGTATTGGCGCGGCAGGCAGTGGTTCAGGATCTCGAGACGCTGCCAGCACACGGTGCGGCGGGCTTTGCTGAGGCTCACGTCATCGCGCACCAGGATGCGCATCGCCTTGCAATACAAGGGGTACTGGGCCTCCAATTCCCCCACGGTGAGCACGTCATCGGCGGGCAAGGACACGTCGGCCATGCCACCTCAAGTCAGGGGGTATGCCCTATCCAACAACTCCGTGCGGCCAGCTGCCGCCTGGATGCATGGCCGAAGGCTTGCCATGGCCCGGGCCGCCGGCCCAGCAGCCCCGCCAGCGATGCGCTGCCACCACTGAGGTTGCGGCCCCATCCCCGCGGGATCCTGGCCGCCTGGGGCAACGCCAGCCACCCAGAGCGACAGCCCAGGGGGCCGCAGCCGCGGATGGCCGCTTCACAATTCGCAACCACTGCGCCCCTCACGATTGCCCCCGTATGGGGGCATCGCATCCTGTCCAGGCCTCCGAGAATGACTGAATCGCACGAGAGGAGGGTGCATGCATGACCCCACCACCACTGGCGTCACCGCCAGTATCACCAACTGCCTGGGACGCACCTGCATGAAATGGGGTGTCGATGGCGACCTCACCAGCCTGGACCTCGAACTGGTGATGGAACGCCTGGCCCGGGTCGATCGGGACGTGGCCGCCCTTCGCCAGGACAGCCTGGGGCGTGAACCCTGTGCCTCGAATAGCTGAGTGGCGGACCCAGAGTGGCGGACGGAGACAGGGCAACCAGCTTGACTCAGCGTTCCTAAGCTTGTATCACGCTGAGAAGGAGCACCATGGCATCCCCTGATCGATCGAGCACCCAAACCGCCGTTGCCACCACAGCTGCCCTGCACCAGTTGAAGGAGCGGCTGCAACAGGAGCCTGAATTCGCCAGGGCCCTGCATGCCATCGATTCCACCGAGGCGGCAGCGCGCCTGATTGCCGAGCACGGCATCCAGCTGACCCCAGAGGCGCTCTGGCGCCAACGCGGCACCTTGGTGCCTGATGGGCAGCCCACCTGGCGCGGTTGAGAATAGAAAGCGGGCGGCGGGAATCGAACCCGCATCATCAGCTTGGAAGGCTGAGGTTTTACCACTAAACTACGCCCGCAGCGGCGCAAATTGAGCCAGCTAAATAATAAGATCTCGAATAGGATCTAGGCTGACTAAGCAACCATCAAAGCCCTGCATCGAGCGGGGTTGATCGTGGTTGGCATGCGCTGGTATCAGGTGATACCCGGCTTGATTGGTCTCCCGCACCAAGGGCCCGGGATCGGAACAAGCTCCGCCATTATGGCCTGTCTGCCTCAAGCACCTGTTGCCCATGCCCGTTGAGGCCCCTGTCCATGCCGTCGAAGCCACCACCAGCGATGCCGCCAACCTGCGGGGGGCAGCGCGGCAACGGCTCCTCTGGGCCTACGGACTTGGCGATGCCGGCACGGGCATGGCCGCTTCCCTGATCGGCTTCTACCTGTTCATTTTCTACACGTCCGCCGCAGGGCTGCCCCCCTGGATGGCGGGGCTGGTGTTGATGGTGGGCCGCCTCTGGGACGGGGTCAACGATCCCATCGTCGGCTGGCTGAGCGACAAGACCCACACCCGCTGGGGGCCCCGCCTTCCCTGGATCCTCGGCGCGGCCATTCCCATGGGCATCACCATGGCCGCGATGTGGTGGGTGCCCCCGGGTGGGCTCTGGCTCAAGTTCACGCTGTTCGTCGTGATCGCCACCCTGGCCCAGAGCTTTTACACGGCGGTGAACCTGCCCTACTCCGCCCTGGCTGCCGAACTCACCACCAATGTGGCCCTGCGCACCCGGCTCAACACGGCGCGCTTCACCGGTTCGATCATCGCCAGCCTGGTGGGGGTGGTGCTGGGGGGCCTGCTGCTGCAAGACCACAGCAACCCAGCCAGCTACCTGCGGCTGGGGCTGCTGGTGGGGCTGATTGTGATGACCTCCACGCTGGTGTGTGGCTGGGGCCTGGCTCCATCGGCCCTGCACTGCCAGCGGCCGATCCGCGAGAAGGGCACCACCCGCCGGCTGCTCAGCCGGGTGATCCACAACGGCCGCTTCATCAAGGTGCTGGGGCTCTACCTGCTGCTCTGGTGCGGGCTGCAGATCATGCAGACGGCCGCCCTGGTGTATCTACCCGTGGTGATGCGCCTGCCCGAGAGCTGGAGCAACTGGATCCTGCTGCCCTTCATGGTGAGCACCCTGGTGGGCTTGTGGGTGTGGAACGGCGTGAGCCGCACCGGCGGCCGCATTCGGGCCCTGCACCTGGGGGCGGTCCTCTGGATCAGCGGCTGCAGCCTGGCCATGGTGCTGCCGCCGCTGGACGGGGCCATTTCACCGCTGGGATCCACCGGCAACCTGATCAAGCTCGCCCTGCTGGTGCTCACGATCGTGCTGGCTGGGCTGGGGGCCTCCTGCGCCTACCTGATCCCCTGGGCGCTGCTGCCGGATGCGATCGATGCCGACCCGGAAAAACCAGCGGGCCAATACAGCGCCTGGATGGTGTTGGGCCAGAAGCTGTGCATCAGCGTGGCCTTGCTGATCTTCGGCAATGTGCTCAGCCTCAGCGGCTATGAGGCCATCCAGGGGGTCGTGCAGCCCACCAGTGCCCTGGTCGCCATCCGCCTGTGCATGGGCCTGATCCCCGCCGTGCTGGTGGTGCTGGGCCTGCTGGTGGTGCGACGCTGGCCCCATCGCACCCCCCAGCGGCCATGACCCGCCCGCCCCGGCCCAAGCTCCCCCGCTGGCTACGACGCCTCGGCGCCAGCGCCCTGATCGGCGGCCAGTCCGTCAGCGCCATCGCCCGCGGACAGATCAACGTCAACGACCTGATGCAGGAGCTGCTGGAGGCGGGCCCCGGCAGCTTTCTGATCGTGCTGATCACCGCCCTGGCCGCCGGCACCGTGTTCAACATCCAGGTGGTGGCCGAACTCTCCAAACAGGGGGCCAATTCCGCCGTGGGCGGCCTGCTGGCCCTGGGCCTGGCCCGGGAGATCGCCCCCCTGCTCACCGCCACCCTGCTCACTGGCAAGGTGGCCACGGCCTATGCGGCCCAGCTGGGCACCATGAAGGTCACCGAACAGATCGACGCCATCACCATGCTGCGCACCGACCCGGTGCAATACCTGGTGGTGCCCCGGGTGCTGGCGATGGTGATCATGGCCCCGGTGCAGTGCCTGCTCTTTTTTTGGGTGGGGATCTGGTCGGGGCAGCTGAGCAGCCTCTGGCTGTACAGCATCCCGCCGAGTGTGTTCTGGAACTCGGTGCGTTTCTGGATGGTGCCCAGCGACCTGCCCTCCATGCTGCTGAAGGCCCTGGTGTTTGGCCTGCAGATCGCCGTGATCGCCTGCGGCTGGGGCCTCACCACCCGTGGCGGCCCCAAGGAGGTGGGCACCAGCACCACCGGAGCCGTGGTGATGATTCTGGTCACTGTGGCCCTGATGGATGCCCTGCTCACCACCCTGCTGTTCGGCTGACCGCCACCCCCTGCCATGACCTCGGCTCCACCCCCATCTGCCGCGACACCCGAATCCGTGACCCTCAGCCCCCACTACGGGGTGGCCCTGGGGATGGTGGGCCTGGGGATGGCCTGCCTGCTGCTTCAGCCCCTCTGGGGCGGGGCACCGCTTCTGGCCCTGGGGATCAGCGTGCTGGGGCTGTTCCTGCTGCTGCAAACGGTGCTGCTGCGGCTTGAATTCACGGCGGATGCCCTGCTGGTGCGCCGCCAGGATGCCCTGCTGCGCCGCTTCCCCTACGACGACTGGCTGGGTTGGACACTCTTCTGGCCAGGGCTGCCGGTGGTGTTTTATTTCCGGGAGCAGCGCAGCATCCACCTGTTGCCGGTGTTGTTCCAATCGGCCACCCTGCGCAGCCAACTCCACCTGCACCTCCCCCACCTGGCCGCCAACGATGACGGACCGACCCACTCCTGACCAGCCACCCCTCGAAGCCCCCCAGGCCGAGGCTCAACCCGCCGCAGGCGCACCTGCGCCCCCCGGCCCCGTCGCCTGGCAAGACCAGGCCCTGCACGAACTGGTGCAGCGCCGCACGGAGCTGGAGCAGGAGATCGGCGAGCTCGAACAACGACGGCAGGCCATCCGCCGCGAGATCGAGAGCAGCTTCGCCGGCCAGGCCGACGGTGTAGCCCGCCGCATCAAGGGGTTTCAGGACTACCTGGTGGGTGCCCTGCAGGATCTGGCCATGGCGGCCGAGCAGGTGGAGCTGGTGCCCCAGCCCCTGCTGGTGCAGCCCTCCCCCCTCGACGCCGCAGCCACGCCGGACACCCCCCGCTCCACCACCTCCACAGCCACCTCCAGCCCAGGGGCCAGCACGGGGCTGTTCAGCGCCGACGGCGAGCTGATTCGGGCGCGACTGCTGAGCCTCCAGGGCCAACCCGATTTCTATGCCGACCCCTGGCAGCTGCGCCGCAGCCTCGAGCTGAGCGGATCCAGCAGCCTGGAGAACTGGTTCCTCGACCAGGGCGGCCGGGGGGCCCAGCCCAGCAGCGGCAGCCGCAACCGCAATGGCCTGATCACCGCCGCGGCCATCGCCATCCTCGGGGAGCTCTACGGCGATCGCTTCCAGACCCTGGTGCTGGCCAGCCAGCCGGAACGGCTGGGCGAATGGCGCCGCAGCCTCCAGGACTGCCTTGGCCTGGCCCGGGACGACTTCGGGCCCACCAGCGGCATCGTGCTGTTTGAGCGGCCCGATGCCCTGATCGAGCGGGCCGACCGGTTGGAGGAGCGCGGCGAACTGCCCTTCATCGTGATCGACGCCGCCGAGCAGGTGGTCGACATTCCCATCCTGCAGTTCCCCCTCTGGCTGGCCTTTGCGCCAGGTCCCGGTGAACTGGTGCCGGATGAGGAGTTCGCCTGAGGAGGCCTAGCCCGCTGCCGCCCTCCTGGTTCCCGTTCCCAGCTTCCAGTTCCCCCACCAGCTTCCCCCTCCCCCGCCATGCTGCTCGCCCTGCCCCTGCTGCTGGCCGGCTACCTGTTCGGCTCGATCCCGGCCGGCTACCTGGCCGGCCGCTGGCTGAAGGGCATCGACATCCGCCAGGAGGGCTCCGGCTCCACCGGCGCCACCAACGTGCTGCGGGTGCTGGGCAAGGGGCCAGCCCTGGCCGTGTTTCTGGTGGACGTGCTCAAGGGCACGGCGGCGGTGCTGCTGGCCAAGGCGGTGCTGGAGCCCCTCGGAGTGCCCCTGGACGCTGGAGGCACCGCCACAAGCTGGGTGATGGATAGCTGGGTGGTAGCAGTGGGCCTGGCGGCCCTGGCCGGCCACATCTGGCCGGTGTGGCTGGGGTGGCGGGGGGGCAAGGCCGTGGCCACGGCGCTGGGCATGCTGCTGGGCCTCACCTGGCCGGTGGGGCTGGCCTGTTTTGGGGTGTTCCTCGCCACCCTCAGCCTCAGCCGCATCGTGTCGCTCTCCAGCGTGATCGCCGCCCTGGCCCTGCCCCTGCTGATGCTGGGCTGGTTCCACGACCAGGCCCTGGGGCTGCGCTGGCCCTACCTGGCCCTCACCCTGCTCACCAGCGGCCTGGTGATCTGGCGCCACCGCAGCAACCTCGCCCGGCTGCTGGCCGGCACCGAACCCCGGCTGGGCCAGAAGCGGGCGTCCTGAGCGGGAATCAGGCCAGCTCGCGGCTGCGCTCGGCCGCCGCCAGCACCGCCTCGATCAACGCCGAGCGCAGGCCCTGGCGCTCCAGCTGACGCAAGCCGGCCATGGTGGTGCCACCAGGGCTGCTCACCATGTCCTTGAGGGCGGCTGGGTGCAGCTCCTGCTCCTGCAGCAGCGCTGCGGTGCCGGCCAGGGTGCGGTGGGCCATCCGCTGGGCCAGGACCCGGGGCAAGCCGGCCGCCACCGCCCCATCGGCCAGGGCCTCGGCCACCAGGGCCACAAAGGCGGGGCCCGAGGATGTGAGGGCCAGGAAGGCATCCAACTGCGCTTCCGGCAGCTCCACCACCTCCCCCACCTGGGCAAACAGGGAAATCACCCATTGGCGCTCGGCAGTCGTGACGCTGTCGAGGAAGGCCAGGCCGGTGAGCCCCTGCCGCACCAGCGCCGGCGTGTTGGGAACGGCGCGCACGCAGCGCCAGCCAGGCAACAGCCTCTGCAGACGCTCCAGGGTGACCCCGGCCAACACCGAGATCAGCAGCCCGGAACATCCCGGCGGCACGGCGGCCGCCACCGCATCGAGCTGCTGGGGCTTCACCGCCAGCAGCACCACCGGGGCCCGCCAGGCCAGCGCCGCGTCCGTGCCGACCGCCAGCTGATGGGCCGCCGCCAGCCGCTCTGCCGAGGCGGTGGTCGCCACCACGGCCCGAATTCCCTGGCGGGACACCTGTCCGGCCTCAATCAGGGGCCAGAGCAGGGCCTGGGCCATCCGGCCCAGGCCCACCACACCCAGTTCTGGGGTGGTCAATGGAGGGCCGCCCTGGGGCTCAGAGGCCACCGTCCTGGCGGCCCCAGGCGGGGCTGGGGGCCGCGGGCTGGTCGAGGCTCGGCTCCCGGTTGGCCACCGTGGGGGAGGCGGCCTCCTCGCCGCCGGCGGTGGTCACGGTGACACAGCTGGGGGCGAACAGGAAGATGCTCTCTCCCACGCGCTCCTGGTGACCATCAATGGCGAAGGTGCCACCGGCCACGAAATCCACGGCGCGCTGGGCCTGGTCGGGCTCCATCATCGTGAGGTTGAGGATCACGGTCTTGCGCTCGCGCAGGGCCTGAATCGCCCGGGGCATTTCATCGAAGCTGCGGGGCTCCATCACCGTGACCTCCGCCGCCGCGGTGGAGATCCCCGGCATGCCGATCACATTGGTGCCGGCGAAGGGGTCGTCGCTGCTGAAATCGCTGCTCAGGGCCAAGGCGCTGGAGCGATTGGAGCTCGAAGAACCGGGCTCCTCGAGCTCGCCACCGTCGTAATCGAGCTCGTCGTCGTAGGCCCCATCCAGGAAGTCATCTCCGGAAACGACGGCTCGCAGGCGGGAGAACAACGACACGGGGCGGGCCTCTGAAGAATGCTTTTAACCTGAATAGCGTCCCATGCCAGTGATTGCAAGCCGTTGGGGCGAGCGATTGTCTGGTTGGGCACCGAACAGGCCACTGCCAATCCGCACCCAGGTGCTGCCGGCGGCCAAGGCCTCACGCCAGTCGCCACTCATCCCCATCGAGAGCCCCTGCAGGCCCAGCTCCCGGGCCAGGGCCGCACAGTCGGCAAACAGGGCCTGGCGCTGGCCCTGATCGAGCCCCTGGGGGGCGATCGTCATCAACCCCAGGGGCCGCAGCGGTGCCAGGCCGGCCAGCTCCGGCCAGCAGGCCCGCAGGGCATCGGGCTCAAAACCGGTCTTGCCGGGGTCGGGCCGCAGTTTCACCTGGAAGAACACCGCCGGGCTGCGGCCGTCTTCCGCCGCGATTCGGGCCATGCGCCGGGCCAGGGCGAGGCTGTCCACCGAATGGACCGTGCCGAAATGGCCCAGCACCCCCCGCACCTTGTTGGCCTGCAGCCGGCCGATGAAGTGCCAGTCGAGCGGCTCCAGGTCGGCCAGCTCGGCCTGCTTGGCGACCGCCTCCTGCAGCCGGCTCTCGCCAAAACTGCGCTGCCCGGCCGCCACCGCAGCCCGCAGCCGGACGGCGGGCTGCCCCTTGCTCACCGCCAACAGCTGGGCCGTGGGCGGCAGAGCAGCCCGCAGAGCGACCAACCGCTGGGCCAGGTCGGCCGCGGCCGGGGCCTGCGGGGCTGGATCAGAGGAAGGTCTGGTCAAAGAGCTGGCGCCAGTAGGCGTGAACATCCGGCCCCTCACGACGGGCCCGGGCCACATTCTGCTCGGCGTAGTGCCGGGCATCCATCAGCGGCACCACCTCAAAACTGGCCCCACGGGGCTGCAGGGTCACCACAAAAAAGATGCGCTGGGCATACAGGGTGGCGTAGAGATCCCGCCCTTCTGCCACCAGAGCAACCCGATACAGCATCCCAAAGGTGGGGTGGTTGAGGTAGCGCTCCTTGGTCACTCAGCCGATTGCTCTGTGAGCTATTTAAGTTCACAGCGTGCCAAAGGGGCTCCAGCGCAGGCCCAGCAGGCCCAGTAGCGCCAAAGCACAGACCAAGTTGAGCCAGCGGCGCCCGCGGCCCCAGTCGAGCGAGCGGCGGTGCAACTGGTCGGGCGGCAACCAGGTGCCCCCCCTGGCCAGCAGGGATTCCGCCCCCTGCTCAGCCCGCAGCAACAGGTTGGCCAGCAGCCGCTCCGCCACCCCCAGCACCAACCCCAGCGCAGCCCGCCAGCCAAGGCGGCGCAGATTCACGGCCCGGGTGGCCACCGCCCGCAGCAGGTTCTGCAGTTCCTCCTGCACCAGGGGCAGGAAGCGCAACGACAACAGCAGGGTGAAGCCGAGCCGCTCCACGGGCCAGCCCAGGCGCACCAGGGGCGCCAGGCACCAGCTGATCGCCCACACCAGCTCCTCGGGGGGCGTGGTGAGCAGCAGCAGGTTGGCGCTGTGCACCAGGGTGAACAACAGGGTGGCGCCGTTGAGGCCCAGCTGGGCGGAGCGGCGGCTCACCACCAGGGGGCCCCAGCGCACCAGCTCCCAGGCCATCCCCAGCCGTTCCGGCGGGGGTTGCAGCGGCGAGTCCGGCGCCAGACGCACCTCGGCCGGCGGCCGCTGCAGCTGGGCCGGGGCCGCACCGCCGGCGGGCAGGAAGGCCGCCAGGCTGCCCACCAGCAGGCAAAGCCCCAGCAGCAGGGGCAGACTGCGGCGCCACAGGCGCCACGGCAAGCCACTGGCGGCGGTGATCAGCAGCAACAGCAGCACCAGGGCCACCCGCCAGAGCGGGCCGGCCAGGATCGGCGTCACCAGAAAGGCCACGGTCCAGGCCAGCTTCAGGCGCGGGTCGAGGCGCCGCAGCCAGCTCACCCGACCCTGACCAACGGCGGGCTCCTCGGCCACGAATTGGCCGATCGGCAGCTGGCGCAGGATGTCCACTCAGCGCTTGATGCGGGCCTGTTCCTTCTCCGCATCGCGCTGCTGCTTGCCGCGCCAGAACAACTTGATCGGCGTGCCCTCAAAGCCCAGGCCCTCGCGGATCTGGCGCTCCACATAGCGGCGATAGGTGTCGCCAAACAGCTTGGGGTCGTTGACAAACAGCGTGAAGCTGGGCGGCCGCACGGCCACCTGGGTGCCGTAGTAGAGGCGGCCCTGGCGGCCACCGCGGCTGGTGGGCGGTGAGCGCCAGCTGAGCGCCTCGGTGAGCACCTCGTTCACCACCGAGGTGGTGACGCGGCGGCGGTGCTGCTCCACCGCCAGCAGGGCCAGGGCAAACACGCTCTGCACCCGCTGACCGGTGAGGGCGGAGGTGAACAGCATCGGCGCCCAGTCGAGGAAATAGAGCTTGGCGCGCAGCTCCTTCTCCATCGCCGGCAGGGTGTGGGAATCCTTCTCGATCGCATCCCATTTGTTCACCACCACCACGCAGGCGCGGCCGTCTTCTTCGATGCGGCCGGCCAGGCGTTGGTCCTGCTCGGTCACGCCATCGAGGGCATCGATCACCAGCACGCACACATCACTGCGCTCAATCGCCTTAAAGCTGCGGTTGATGCCGAAAAACTCCGGCCCATAGTTCACCGAGCGCTTGCGGCGGATGCCGGCGGTGTCGATGATTTTCCAGGTGTGGTTCTCCCGCTCGATCGTGGTGTCGATCGTGTCGCGGGTGGTGCCGCGGATCGGGCTCACGATCGCCCGATTCTCACCGCAGATGGCATTGAGCAGGCTGGATTTGCCCACGTTGGGCCGGCCGATGATCGCCAGCTGGATCGGCTCCTCGCCGCTCTCCGCATCGGCGGGCGGCAGGAAGGTGATCACCTGGTCGAGCAGGTCGCCGGTGCCGGCGCCGTGGATGGCCGA
>JAGYNF010000041.1 GCA_018400215.1 Cyanobium sp. M55B138
CTACATCCTCAAGAATCTGTTGTTCGAAGTGCCCTGGCTGCGGCGGCGCCTGTTCCTCGCCGATGCCCGCAAAATCGTGCCGGGCATGCAGCTGGAGGATCTGCGCTTCGCCGAGGGCTATGGCGGCGTGCGGCCCCAGCTGATCGACAAGGCCAACCGCAAGCTGATGCTGGGCGAGGCGAGCATTCCGGCGATGCCGGGGCTGGTGTTCAATGTCACCCCGTCGCCGGGGGGCACCTGCTGCCTGGGCAATGCCGCCCGCGACCTGGAGGCGATCGCCGCCCGGCTCGGCTGTCGTTTTGATCGGCAGCGGCTGGCGCGGGAGCTGTATGGCGAAGCGGCCGGGAGCGGCGAGCGGGCCGCTCAGGATGGGGCGGTGGAAGCTGGGTCGGCCGCCTGAGCAGGCTGGAGGGTGGGGCTGTCCTCGGGGGCCCCACCCCGGAACAGGTGCTGGTGGCTGGCGGAATAGAGCTTGGAGCGGGTTCCGCTGCGGGGCCGCAGGGCCGCACTCACCACGTAGAGGGTGGTGCGAATCAGGTTGCGCTCGCGGCTTGTCCGGGCCATCTGCTCCAGCGGCACCACCGTGAGCCACTGGTCGGGCCAGCTCACCCGGTAGCCGATCGCCACGGGTGTGTCGGCCGGATAGTGACGCAGCAATTCGCCCTGCACCTCCTCCACGTGGCGAGCACTGAGGTAGAGGCACAGGGAGGCCTGCAGGGCGGCGAGTCGGGCGATGGATTCCCGTTCCGGCACACCGGTGCGGCCCCCGGCCCGGCCCAGCACGATGGTCTGCACCACGCCGGGGATGGTGAGTTCCTGCTGGAGGGCGGCGGCGGTGGCCTGGTAGGCACTCAGCCCAGGCACCACCTCAACGGCGATGCCGGCATCGGCCAGCCGGCAGATCTGCTCGGCCAGGGCTCCGTAGAGGCAGGGATCGCCATCGTGGAGCCGCACCACCCGCAGGCCGGCCATGGCGCGTTGCTGCACCACCTCCAGCACCTGCTCCAGGGTGAGGGAGCTGGTGCGAATCCGCTCGCAGCTCGCCGGAGCCAGCGCCGCGATCTGGGGGTTCACCAGGGAGTCGGTCCACACCAGCACCTCGGCCTGCTCGATCAGGCGGGCAGCCCGCAGGGTGAGCAGATCGGGGGCGCCAGGCCCGGCCCCCACGATCCACACGGGATTGGGGCTTGAAGGTGGCGGATTCAACGGGCAACTCCAGCGGGATCGGGCAGGGCTCGCCTGCGGCCGAGCAACCACCACAGCCCCAGGCCGCCCAGCAGGATCAGCAGCAGACTCACCAGCTGGGCCATGCGCAGGCCACCATCACAGAAGGGGGGCTCGGCGAACAGGCAGAGCGGATCGAGCCGCAGGGCTTCAATCCAGATGCGTCCGCTGCTGTAGGCCATCAAATACACGCAGCTCAGGGCTCCAGCCGGCAGCTGCAGACGGCCCCGGCTGGCCTGCCGGAACAGCACCAGCAGTAGCACGCACACCGCCAGATTCCAGAGGGATTCGTAGAGGAAGGTGGGGTGGAAATAGAGCTGATCGAGGAATTCCGGCGGACGATTGGCGGCGGGAATCCTCAATTTCCAGGGCAACTGGGTGGGCAGGCCAAAGGCCTCGGAGTTGAAGAAGTTGCCCCAGCGGCCGATCGCCTGGCCGAGGGCCACGGCAGGCACGAGCACATCCAGCAGGGGCCAGAAGGGTTGGCGCCGCCAGCGGCAATAGAGGATGGTGGTGAGCACGCCGCCGATCAGGGCACCGTGGATGGCGATGCCGCCCCGCCAGATGGCGAAGGCATCCCCCCAGTTGTCGGCGTATTGGCGCCACTCGAGCGCCACGTAATAGATCCGGGCGCCGATCACGGCGCCGAGCACCAGCAGGGGCAGCAGATCGGCAATCAGGGCCGGATCGATGCCGCGGGCTTTGCCCAGGCGGGTGGCCAGGCCTAGACCCGCCAGCACCGCCAGGGCGATCAGCAGCCCATACCAGCGCAGGGAAATGGGGCCCAGCTGGAAGACCAGGGGCCCCGGGGAGGTGAAGGTGGAAAGCAGGGTCAAGCTCTTCAGCGCGCTCAGATCAAACAACCAAACCAACCGGTAGGCCTGCCAGGGGCGGGCCCTGGATCAGACCAGCCCTTCGGCGGCCTGCACCTTCTCAACCTGGCGCTTCTTGAGCACCAGCATGATCTGGGCCAGCACGATGGCGGCGAAGAAGGCCAGCAGGCCGTAGATGCGCACGGGGTTCTGCAGCACGATCTCGGTATCCATCTGGCCGAATCCCCCCACATTGGGGTCGTTGGTCAGGGCTGCTCCGGCGTCGACGCCATCGCCCACGGCCACCAGCAGGGAGGGGCCGGCGGGGATCGTCTCGGAGACGGTGCTGCCATCGGCGGCGGTGATCTCCACCACGGTGGCGCCGTTTTCAGCGGGGGTGATGGCGGCGATGGTGCCGGCGGCGGGGGCGGTGAAGACGGTGTTGTTGCTCTTTTCACCGGTGGGATACACCTGGCCGCGACCGCGGTTGCCACCGATGTGCATCTGGTACTTGCCGAAGTAGATGCTGCTGTCGGTGGCCGGGTCGGGCGAGAGCAGGGGGAAGACAATCTCGCGGTGGTCGTCACCGGGCAGGGGACCCACCAACAGGATGTTGGGTTGGTCGTCGGAATACTGGGTGTAATAGATGCCGGCGGTTTCCTCCTTCAGCTCGTCGCTGAGGCGCTCGGGCGGCGCCAGGGTGAAGCCGTCGGGCAGCATCACCACCGCGCCCACATTCAGGCCGGTGCTGCTGCCGTCGCCGGCGATCTGCTGCACGGAGGTGTCATAGGGGATCTCCACCACGGCCTTGAACACCGTGTCTGGGAAGACGGCCTGGGGCACTTCAATCCGGGTGGCCTTCTTGGCCAGGTGGCAGTTGGCGCAGACGATCTTGCCCGTGGCTTCCCGGGGGCTGGCGTAGTTCTGTTGGGCCCAGAAGGGATAGGCCCAGCTGGGGCTGGCGGCACCGACGACCACGGCCAGGGCCAGAGCGATACCGAGCAGGGGGGAGAGGAGGCGGCGCATCACGGGGGAGAACAGGGCGACAGGATGGGACGAATTCAGCCGGTTCAGCTCCACCAGGGCTTGTCGCCGCTGCGGAAGTCGGTTTCGGTCCACTGGCTCAGGAACACGTTGTCGTTTTCCACGGACACGTTGGCGAGGGCCAGGGAGAGGGGGGCCGGGCCGCGCACCACCTTGCCGGTGGCGTCGTACTGGGAACCGTGGCAGGGGCACATGAACTTGTTGGCGCCGCTGTTCCAGGGCACCACGCAACCCAGGTGGGTGCAGATGGCATTGATGCCGTAACTGCCGATGGCATCGCTGCCCTCCACAATCAGATAGGTGGGGTCGCCCTTGAGGCCCTGCACCAGGCTGCGGTCGCCCTCCTTGTGGCTGGCCAGCCAGCCGCTGGCGGTGACGGCATTGCCGAGCTCATCCTTGGCGGCGGTGCCGCCACCGGAGCCGGCGGCCTTGGGGGGGATGAAGTAATTCACCACCGGATAGAGCGCCCCGAGGGCCACGCCGGTCACCGACCCGAAGGTCAAGAGATTCATGAACTGCCGACGACCCATTCCGGGCACATCACCGCTCGCGCTGGCTGGGATCTGGGTCATGAACAACGTGCCGGTGGCGCCGGTGCAACGTGCCGGCCACCCTAAGGCCTGCCCCTCCCGCACCGCATGGGCGATCGGGCTTCGGCCCGCCACTGCAACAAGCTGTTGTGCGCCAGGTTGCCTGCCCTCTCCCTTGCCATCCGCCGTTCCCGACCCGTCGCCCGCCGCCCCGCTCTCGGGTTCCGAGTTGCTCGAGGTGTTGCGCCGCCGCTGGCAGGCCTCCTACGACCTGCAGCTGGTGCAGCGCCGCGGCCGGCTCTACCTGCAGGTGATGTGGGCCTACCTGGAACAGCAGTCGTTCCCGCTCAGTGCCGAGGCCTACGGGGTCAAGCTGGAGGAGGTGGCCGGGCTGCTCAATGGCATGGGGGTGGCGGCCCAGGTGCGCCACTGGCTGAGCACCACAGCGGAGAAGCCTCGGTTGGGCAAGGCGATGGGCCTGGCCCTGGATCTGCCGCCGGAGCGCCAGGGCGAATATCTGCTCTAGTTGGCTGGGCTGCCGCCAGGCGTTGCCTCAGGGGCGGGTCGCAGCCGCTCGCTGAGGGCCACCAGGCCCACCCCCACCAGGTAGAGGGCGGTGATGGCGCCGCCCAGCAGCAGCATGGTCACCGGGTCGGTGGAGGGGGTGAGCACGGCGCCGGCAATGGCGGCGACCAGCACCACCCAGCGCCAGCCGGCCAGCATGGTTTTGGCCCGGATCAATCCCAGGGCCCCCAGGATCAGTTGCAGCACCGGCAGCTGGAAGGCCAGGGCCGTCGCCACCATCAGCAGCAGCACGAAGTCGAGGTAGCGCTCGATCGACCAGCTCGGCTCCACCACATCGGCGCCGTAGCTCACCAGAAAGCGCAGGGCCGCCGGCACCAGGGCCCACCAGGCAAAGGCCAGACCGGCGGCAAACAGCACGGCCGAGCCCGCCACCGCCGGTGCCACCAGGCGGCGCTCCCGCCGGCTGAGCCCCGGCAGCACGAAGGAGAGGATTTCGTAGAGCACCCACGGCAGGGCCAGGCTGAGCCCCGCATAGCCCGCCACCTTCAGCGACACGAACAGGAACTCGCCCGGTGCCAGCTGCAGAAAGCGGATGCCGTCGGCGGGCACCTCCAGCAACCGCACCAGCGGTTTGACAAACACCAGACAGCCGGCCGCCGCCACCACCACCGCCAGCAGGCTGCGCAGAATCCGGCTGCGCAGTTCCTCGAGGTGGTCAACCAGGCTCATCTCCACCTCCCCCGGGAAGTCGTCGCCCGGTTTCTGCACGCGAATCGGCGGCGGCGGCGGGGCGGCGGCGGGTTCGGGGAGGGAGGTGGTCATGGCTGCCGTGCTGCCAGCAGGCTAAGGGCCCGTTCCGGAATTCCCCACATCACGGTGCCGCCGCGGTGGCGCACCGTGCCGGGGGCGGCACCGGCGATGCGCTGCAACTCCTCCACCGGCACCATCACCACCGGCACCCGGCCGTTGGCCCGCCCGCGGCTGAAGTGGGCCGCCAGGTCGGCGGCGGCCTGCAGGTCGGCCTCCTCGGCCGCCATCGCCGAACTCTTCAGCACCACATGGCTGCCGGGGAGTTCCTGGGCATGGAACCAGAGGTCACCACGGCGGGCCTGACGCAGGCTGATCCATTCATTCTGGCGGTGGTTTCGCCCCACCTGCATCCCCACGCCCGTGGCGGTGTGCAGCAGCAGGGGGCTGGGTTCGCCGCCGTTGGCCGCTGCGGCCCGCCGCTGGCGCCGCCCCGGACGGGTGGAGCGCCCCAGCAAGTCCTCCAGCTCCTGGCGCAGGCCCTCCAGCTGCTCCACGGTTTCGGCCTGCTCCAGATAGGTGAGGCTGGTTTCGATTGCCGCCAGGTGCTGGCGATGGTGATCCAGCCGGGGGGTGATGGCGGCGATCGAGCGCCGCAGTTTGCGGGCCCTGCGGTAGAGCTTCTGGGCCGTGTCAATGCACTGGCGGCTCGGCTGCAGCTGGCTGAGCAGGGCGTCCGCCTGCTGCTGCAGGGCCTCACTGCCGGCGGCGGCGGTCAGCAGCGCCTGCTGGTCGCGGGCCTGGCGGGCCTCGCGCTCGGCCAGGCGCTGCAGCTGCTGGCGCAGTTGCAGCCGGGTTTCGGCCAGCTGGCGCTGGCCCAGGTGTTCGCGGTAATAGGCGGCCAGGGCCCGGTTGATGGCCAGTGGTTCTGGCCCTGGGTCGTCCGGGGTGGAGGCTGCAGCCGCTCCCCAGCAGCGGTAGGCATCGCCGCTCTGCTGCCAGTGGAATGCTCCTTGCTCCAGGGCCTCCAGCCAGCCTTGCCAGGCCGCCCAGAGCTGCTGCCATTGCTGGGGGCTGAGGTCCTGCACCGGTTGCTCCAGCCAGGGGGCAGGCACCAACTGGCGCGCCAGGGCCGGACTGACGCCCTGGTAGGCGTCCCGCAGGGACCGCTCCAGGGGCAGGGGCAGCAGCAGCAGGCGCCGCTGCCAGGCCGCAAAGCTGGGGCTGCCATCGGGGGGGGATCCGGCGGGCGCTGGTGGGGCCTGGTAGGGGTCGCCGGTGCCGATCGGCCGCAGCCGTGATTGCCCAGGCTTCACCTGGCGGGCCAGGGCCACGACCCGGTCGTCGGCCTCCAGCAGGAACAGGTTGCTGTGGCGACCCATCAGCTCGATCACCAGCCGCTTGTCCAGGGGCTCGCCCGGCCGGCGGGCGAAGCCCAGGCTCACCAGCCGATCCCAACCCGGTTGCTCGATGCTCACCAGGGCCAGGCCGCGCAGGCCGTGTTGCAGCTGTTGCGCCAGGGTGCTGCCCTCCCCCTGGCGGGGGGGTGGGTCGATGGCGTGCAGCCGGGCCGCCTCCGCCTGCCAGCAGAGTTCCAGCCACTGGATGCCGCCCAGATGGCGCAGGCCGAGCTGCAGGCTGTGGCTGCCGCCCTGTTGGGCCTTCTCAAAGCGACTGGGCAGCAGCAGCGGCCGCCATTCGGCCAGCACCGCCCGCAGGCTGGTGAGGTCCATCGGTTGCAGCCTCGCCATCACCTGTGTCGGGGGCACCGCCGGGGCCCCCTACTCTGCAGCCCCCCCCTCCTGTTGCGATGGCCCGTCTCACCGTGATCACCGGCCCCAGCGGGGTGGGCAAGGGCACCCTGGTGGGCCAGCTGCTGGCCCGGCACCCGCAGATCTGGCTGTCGGTGTCGGCCACCACCCGCGCGCCCCGGGCGGGCGAGGTGGATGGGGAGAGCTATTTCTTCCTCAGCCGCGAGCGCTTTGAACAGCAGGTGGCGGCAGGGGGGTTTCTCGAATGGGCTGACTTTGCCGGCAACCTCTACGGCACGCCGCGCCAGCCGGTGGAGGCCCACCTGGCCGAGGGGCGGCCGGTGTTGCTGGAAATCGAGCTGGAGGGGGCCCGCCAGGTGCGGCGCAGTTTTCCAGCCGGCTTTCAGCTGTTGCTCAAACCCCCCAGTTTCGAGGAGCTGGAGCGGCGGATCCGCAGCCGCGGCACCGATTCCAACGCGGCCATTCAGCGCCGCCTGGAGCGGGCGCGGGAGGAACTGGCCGCCGAGCAGGAATTCGATGCGGCCCTGGTGAACGGCGACCTGGGCGAGGCCCTGCTCCAGCTCGAGCAGCTGATGCAGTTGGCCTGAGCTCTGGCGCCAAGGGGTAGGCGTCGGCATCAAAAAAGCGGCCCTGATGGACCGCTTGATCAGGGCTGAAACCAGCTCAAAGGGGGTGGAAGAGCAGGTCGGGGAAGAAGCGGTTGAATTCGATCAGGATGCCGGCGGTGATGGTGAACCAGATGGCCGAGAACACCGGCGCGGTGGTGAGAAATTTTTTCATCGGAAAAGGGGTCTGGGGGCGGAACGTGGAGTCAACTCAGCGCGGGGACACCGTGATCTTGTCGTCGGATTCGGTGAGTTTCTTGCCGGTGAGTTCGGCAAAGGCGGCCAGGGGCCAGCTGGCGGCGGCCAGGGTGCTCTTGAAGGCCAGCGGCACATCAATCTGGATCTCCCGCATGGTGGCGTCCTTGCTGCCGCGGATGGCCATCAGATAGCCGCGGCCAGCCCAGCCGATGCAGCCGGCGATGTAGAGGAAGGCGATGCCGGGGATCAGGAAGTCACCGGCGTGGCTCCAGCGGCCATCCACCACCAAGTGCGGCAGGCCATCGGTGCCGCAGAGGGCCTGGCCGTACATCTGGAAACGGGCCTTGGCCTGGTCGGTTTTGGCGGTGGCGGCCCGCTGCTGGAAGCGGGGGTTCTCGGCGCAGGGGGTGAGGCCAGCAACCGATGCGTCTGCCTTGGCGACGGGTGCAAAGCCGAAGAGCAGAAAGGCTGAAAGCAGAACCGCGCACAGGCGGGGAAAAAGACGGCGCATCGCGGTGCAGGATGTCACTCGCGGACAGTAAGAGCGTTCGGGTGACGGCATGGCGACGGTTCTGGCCCTCGAAACAAGTTGTGACGAGTCGGCCGCTGCCGTGGTGCGGGATTCGACCGTGC
The DNA here is from genome assembly GCA_018400215.1 of Cyanobium sp. M55B138. Classification (GTDB taxonomy): domain Bacteria; phylum Cyanobacteriota; class Cyanobacteriia; order PCC-6307; family Cyanobiaceae; genus NIES-981. The sequence goes on from JAGYNF010000041.1 coordinate 8,091, forward strand.
TGGCCAGCGCTGTGGCCTCCCAGGTGGAGGAGCACGCCCGTTGGGGCGGCGTGGTGCCGGAGATCGCCTCGCGGCGCCATGTGGAGGCCCTGCCCCAGCTGATCGAGCAGGTGTGTGCCGCCAGCGGCGTGGCGGTTGCGGCCGTGGATGCGGTGGCGGCCACCGTGGCGCCGGGCCTGGTGGGGGCCCTGCTGGTGGCCTCGGTCACGGGCCGCACCCTGGCGCGGCTGCATGGCAAACCCTTTCTGGGCATCCACCACCTCGAGGGCCACCTGGCTTCGGTGCAGCTGGGGGAGCCCCTGCCGCCGGGCCCCTACCTGGTGCTGCTGGCCAGTGGTGGCCACACCGAATTGGTGCGCGTCGACGGCCCGGGCCGCTACCTCCGCCTGGGCCGCAGCCACGACGATGCCGCCGGCGAGGCCTTCGACAAGGTGGCGCGGCTGCTGGGGTTGGGCTACCCCGGTGGGCCCGCCATTCAGGCCGCCGCAGGGGCGGGCGACCCGCAGCGATTCAGCCTGCCGAAGGGCCGCATCTCCCTGCCGGAGGGTGGCTTCCATCCCTACGACTTCAGCTTCAGTGGCCTGAAGACCGCCATGCTGCGCCAGGTGCGCGCCCTGGAGCAGGTCGAGGCCGACACGGGTGCAGCCCTGCCCCGGGCGGATCTGGCGGCGAGCTTCGAGCGGGTGGTGGCGGAGGTGCTGGTGGAGCGCAGCTGCCGCTGTGCCCTGGACCAGGGCCTCGGCACCCTGGTGCTTGTAGGGGGAGTGGCGGCGAATCAACGGCTGCGTCAGCTGTTGGAGCAGCGCTGCCGGCGTGATGGCCTCCAGTGGCGGGTGGCGCCCTTGGCCTATTGCACCGACAACGCGGCCATGATCGGGGTGGCGGCCTGCCAGCGTCAGGCGGCGGGCCAGAGCAGTGCCATCGACCTGGGGGTGGCGGCGCGGCTGCCGCTCGCCCAGGCCGATCGCCTTTACGAAACGCAGGCGGCGTTTTAATCGGCTTACGCTGGGTAGCCAATGCGCCACCCCGCCATGGCCTTTGTAAACACTCCCGTTACAAACCCGCCCCAGGCAGGGCCGGCCGCCGAGCCGGTGAGCCCCAGCGAGCTCAATGCCTGGCGCCGCGGCTTCACCCCCCAGGCAGAGATCTGGAATGGCCGCCTGGCCATGCTCGGCCTCTCCTTCGGCCTGGGTGTGCTGGTTATTGCCCGGCTGGCCCTGGGTTGAGCCGCCGCTTCCGGGGCCCTTTGGCTGGCTGCCCAGCTCCCGTCAGCCCTGGTTGGGCTCCGTAGGATCCGGCCATTCGCCCTCCACTGCGGTGTCCCTGCCCCTGGTCACGATCGTGCTCGGCACGCGCCCCGAGGCGATCAAGCTGGCACCGGTGATTCGGGCCTTCCAGCAGGCAGCCGACTTCCAGACCCGGGTGGTGCTGACCGGCCAGCACCGCGAGATGGTGAGCCAGGTGATGGAGCTGTTCGGGTTGCGGGCCGACCACGACCTGGCCCTGATGGCACCCCAGCAGACCCTCACCCACATCACCTGCGCGGCCCTGCAGGGCCTCAAGGCTGAGTTCGCCAGCCATCCAGCCGATCTGGTGTTGGTGCAGGGCGACACCACCACCGCCTTCGCCTCGGCCCTGGCCGCCTTCTACGAGCAGATCCCGGTGGGCCACGTGGAGGCGGGGCTGCGCACCGACAACCTGCTCGATCCCTTCCCCGAGGAGGCCAACCGGCGGCTGATTTCCCAGCTGGCCCAGCTGCACTTCGCCCCCACCGAGCGCTCGGCGGCCAACTGCCGCGCGTCGGGTGTGGTGGGGGAGGTGCTCACCACCGGCAACACCGTGATCGATGCCCTGCTGCAGATGGCGGAACAGGCGCCGCCCTACGCGCTGCCGGGTCTGGATTGGCAGAAGCAGCGGGTGATCCTGGCCACGGTGCACCGGCGCGAGAACTGGGGCGAGCGCCTGGGGGAGATTGGAGTGGGCTTCCTGCAGCTGCTGGAGCGCTTCCCCGACACGGCCCTGCTGTTGCCCCTGCACCGCAACCCCACCGTGCGCGAGCCGCTGCAGGCCCTGCTGGGCAGCCACCCGCGGGCGTTCCTCACCGAACCGCTCGACTACGGCCAGCTGGTGGCGGCCATGCGGGCCTGCAACCTGGTGCTCACCGACTCGGGGGGCCTGCAGGAGGAGGCC
>JAGYNF010000042.1 GCA_018400215.1 Cyanobium sp. M55B138
GCTGCCCGGATGAACCCGGCCCAGGTGGTGGAGAAAAGCCGAGAAGAAGGGCTGGGGATAGGTGAGCAGGTGGCGGGCATCGTGCGCTGCCACGGCGCCAAACAGGGCGCTGGCCTGGCTCATGGTCGCCGCTCCAGCACCAGCAGTCGGTTGTTGGCGGGCATGGCCCCATCGGCCACGGCCGCGAGGCCCAGGCCGCGGGCCTGCTCCTGCAGCGCGAGGGCATCGCGCACGCCCATGGCCGGATCGAGGCTGCGCAGATGGGCGTCGAAGGCGGCGTTGCTGGCTGCGGTGTGCACGCCGCCGTTGTGGAAGGGCCCGTAGAGCAGCAGCAGCCCGCCCGGCCGCAGCACCCGGGCGGCCCCCGCCAGCAGCTGGGGCACCGCCGCCGCCGGCATGATGTGGCAGGTGTTGGCGCTGAACACCGCGTCAAAGCCGGGGCGCGGCCATTGCTCGGAAGCCCCCACATCCAGACCGATGGCAGGCAGCAGCCGTGAACCCGCCGCCAGGCTGGCGGGAGGCACCGCGGCGAGCTGGACCTGCAGGTCAGCCAGCACCGCGCCGCGCTCGCTGGCCTGCCAGGTCAATCCGGCCAGTTGCTGGCAGAAAAAGCTGGCGTGCTGGCCACTGCCCGAGCCGATCTCCAGCACCTGGGCCTGGGCCGGCAGCCAGTCCTGGAGCGCCGCCAGGATGGGTCCCTTGTTGCGCTCGCAGGCCGGGGAGAACAGCATGCGATCGATCGCCGCACTGGCGCCATCATGGGACCCGTGCGTGTTGGATTTGGTGCCTTGGCCATGAATCGGGTGGTGCGTCGTTGGTCTCCAGGTGTTGTGCTGCTGCTGTTGGCCTGCGGACCCGCCTACCGCGCCGGGGCAGCTGAGCTGGCGCCCGCCCAGCCAACGGCTGAACTGCGTCAGCAGAGCCAGCGCTATCTGGGGGTGTGGGCGCTGGTGGACAACGCCAACAACCTGTTCAACGTGCGACTGCGGCCCGACGGTCGCGCCACCAGCACCGTTGGAGTTGGGGGGGCGCCGCTGGCCGGTAGCGGGGCGCTCAGAGTGGCCCAGCTGAGCGAGCAGGGCCGCTGGCGTCCCTGGGGCAACGGCGTGCGCATCGACTACGCCGACGGTTGGACCGATGCGCTGTTGGTGGGGCCGGCGGGGCCGCTGCAGTGGTCATGGGAGCCGGGGGCCGATCGGATGGAGCCGCCCAGCAATCACGGCAAGGCAGTGCGGCTTGATGGCCCCGCGGCCGCGGTGGTGGGGTTGTATTCCTTTCAGCCAACCCAGCCCGGCCTGCCGGCGTATACCGCCAGCTTGCTCTCCAACGGCCTGGCCTTCAACACCATCGACCAGCGCTCCGGTGGCGCCTGGCGCCTGGAGGCGGGGCGGGTGGTGATCGATTGGCTATCGGGCTGGCGCACCAGCTTTGTGCCGCGGGACCAGGCGCTTCTGGAGGTGAGCCATTGGCAGCCGGGGGCTGATCGCAGCGCCGCGGCCACCGCCTTGCGGCAGGGGCAACGGCTGGATTGAATCACTGGATTCAATCACTGGATTGGATCAGCCGTCGAGACCGGCGCGGAGCTCGGCGCAGAACCGACCCGCCGCCTCCCCCACCGGCTGGCCTGCACCCTGGGCGGCGGCCATCACCTTCACCAGGGCACTGCCCACAATCGCCCCATCGGCCCCCCACTGGCGCACCTGGCGGGCCTGCTCCACCCCGGAGATGCCGAAACCCACCGCCACCGGCGTGTCGCCCAACCCCTTGAGCTGCTGCACCAGGGTGCCCACCCGCGATTCCAGGGCGGTGCGCACGCCGGTCACGCCGGTGACGCTCACCAGATAGGTGAAGCCGCGGCTGGCCTGATGGATGCGGGCCATGCGCTCGGCCGGGGTGGTGGGGGCCACCAGCAGCACCAGATCCAGCCCATGGGCGGCGGCGATCAGCGAGAGCTTTTCGCCCTCTTCCAAGGGGAGGTCGGGCACCACCAGTCCGGCGGCACCGGCGGCGGCGGCCTCTTCGCAGAAGGTCTCCATCCCCCGGTTTAAAAGGGGGTTGCTGTAGGTGAACAGCACCACCGGCAGGGTGAGTTCACCCTTGAGGGAGTGGAGCATGGCCAGCACCTGGGCCGGTGTGGTGCCATGGGCGAGGGCCCGGCTGGCGGCGGCCTGGATCACGGGGCCGTCGGCCAGGGGGTCGCTGTACGGGATGCCCAGTTCAACCAGGTCGGCCCCGGCGGCCTGGAGGGCCAGCAGGGTGGCGCGGGTGGTGGCCAGGTTTGGGTCGCCCGCCATCAAAAAGGGCATCAGGGCACAGCGGCCCTGGCTGCGCAGCTGGCCGAAACGCTGCTGGATTGGGGTGGCGGCGGCGGCGGTCAAGGCAGCGTTGCAACAGATGGCAGCGAGCCTATGCCTCTCCGGTGCTGGGCTCGGGGCCCGGCTCCCCTTGGTGCGACTCCGGATCCAGTTGGCCGGTCTCGCGCAGCAGGCGCTCCTGTTCCCCAGGGCTGAGGGCCGCAAAGCGTCGCTGCAACTCAGCGTCGGTCATGGCGTCGTAGCCCTCGCGGTAGGTGCGCCGCTGCTGCATGTAGGTCATGTTGCCGGTGAGGGCCCGCAGCAGGTAGGTGGCGGTCCAGCCCACCACCAGCACCATCAACAGGGCCGAGGCGGCGATCCCGGCGGAGAAGTCCCCCAATCCCCCAGCCTGGAACAGGCCATAGCCGGCGGCCCCGAGGCCGAAGACGGCCAGGCCGAGCAACAGCGATTGGCCCTTGGTCACGAATTGCCCTGCCCGGCCATGCGCAGGTTGATGAAGGGGGCAAACAGGATCAAGCCCGGGAAGAACAGGAACACCAGCCCGTACACCCCAAAACGCTCCAGCTTGCCCATCACGGTCCAGCGCTTCACCATCCAGGCGTAGAGCGCCAGGGGCACCACCACCAGATAGGCGCCGCCGATGGCGCCGTAGAGCCCGATCACCAGCAGCGATTCGGGGGAGAGGAAGCTGAAGATGGACTGGAGAAACCCAGGCACAATGAGCAGGCGATGGGGAAAGGAATCATCTCAGGCGGACACCAGTTGGATGAACCAGTTTGGATGAACCAGTTTGGATGGACCAGTTGGATGGACCAGTGCTAATGAACTGGTGGGTTTGGTGTCCGATGCAGGGGTGGGCGGATGTAAGGGTGGCCGGTGGATGCCAAAGGTGCGCCCGGCGGGATTCGAACCCGCACTGGGGTCATTTTAAGTGACCTGCCTGCTACCGGTTGGGCTACGGGCGCCAGACCGACCGGAGTCTATGGGTGGCACGGTGGCTAGATGAAGAACATGGGCTGGGGCTGGCACAGGGCCTGGCGCTCCTCGAGCAGCTGATCCAGGCTCGTCTGGCTGAGAATCCGTTGGCGCGCCTGCAGCAGGCGGCTGTCCAGCCCTGCGAGCACGCCGAATTCGGGGCTGAGCCGCTGGCCTGAACGCTGGCGGGCCGGCTGGCCCTCCAGGCAGTTCACCACCTCGTCGAGGTGGATGTCGGCCGGGGGGCGATTCAACCGATAGCCGCCCCGGGGGCCGCGGCTGCTGTGCAGCAGCCCGGCCCGGCGCAGGGCTGCCAGCACCTGTTCGAGGTAGCGCTCCGGGATTCCCTGGCGTTGGGCAATGTGCCCCACCTGCAGGAGTTGGCCACTGGCGTGGATGGAGGCCAGCTCCAGCAGGGCCACCAGGGCGTATTCGGTTTTGGCGCTCAATTGCAAGGGGTCATGCCCGCCCTGTGCCGATTGTGCCAGGGGATTTCCCGGTTTGCCGGTCGGGAACGTTCCAACCACGGCGCAGTGGCCGCTTCGCGCTTTGTGCCCGCCGTTGGGCGCAGTCGGCGCTTGGGCATCAGAATTGCGGTTTGCGGTGCGGTCTGCGTGACCATCGGCCTGATGCCCAGTTTTCTCGCCATCGTGGCGGGGATCGCGGTGTTGTTCGCGGGGGGGGAGCTGTTTGTGGCCGGCGCGACGGCCCTGGCCCTGGCGCTGGGCATTCCCCAGCTCGTCATCGGCCTCACCGTGGTGTCGCTGGGCACCAGTGCGCCGGAGTTGTTCGTGAGCCTGCAGGCCTTGATCCAGGGCAGCAGTGCCATCGACATTGCCGCCAGCAATGTGGTGGGGAGCAATATTTTCAACATCCTGGTGGTGCTCGGCCTCAGCGCCGTGGTGGTGCCCCTGCGGGTCAAGAGCCGGCTGGTGCGGCGCGACGTGCCGCTGCTGGTGGCGATCTCGCTGGCGGTTTGGGGGATGGCTTCGGCGGGTCGCCTCACCTGGCAGGCAGGCTTGGCCCTGTTGGTGGCGCTGGTGATCATCCTGGTCTGGGAGATGCGCAGCGCCAGCGAAAATCCCGAGGAGTCTGGAGGGGAGTCGGATCTGCCGGAGTCGGTGGGCGCCCCTGCGGTGACCCTGATCAAGCTGGTGGCGGGCCTGGCCCTGCTGGTGCTGGGCTCCCAGGTGTTGGTGTGGGGCGCCACCACGGCGGCCCGCGGCCTGGGGGTGAGCCAGACCCTGATCGGGCTCACCATCGTGGCGGCGGGCACCTCCATGCCGGAGTTGGTCACCTCCCTGGTGGCGGCTTACCGGGGCCAGACCGACCTGGCGATTGGCAATGTGGTGGGCAGCAACCTGCTCAACCTGCTGCTGATCCTGGGGGTGTGTGCCGTGGTGTCGGGGCCGCAGGGCCTGGCCGTGAATACGGTGCTGGTGGAACGGGATCTGCCGGTGATGGTGGTCACCACCCTGGCTTGCCTGCCGATCTTCTGGACCCGGGGCGTGATCACCCGGCTGGAGGGGGCCATCCTCTTCGGCCTCTACGTGCTCTACCTGGTGGAACACCTGTTGAGTGCCACCCGCTCCGATTCCCTCGATGAATTTCGGCTGCTGGTGCTGGTGTTGGTGTTGCCGCTGCTGCTGGTGTTTCTGGTGGCCCAGATGATCCGCTGGCGGTCGATCGACCGGCGCAGAGGCTCCACCTGACTGGCTCCACCTGACTGGATCCAGCTGCGTGGTGACTGGCCCGATTCAGGCCCCCGGTAGGGCCGCCAGGGCTTCGCTGCTGCCCATCACCACCAGCAATTCGCCGGCCTCCAGCACATGGGAGGCTGGCGGGTTGACGGTGAGGTGGTTGTCCGGGCCCGCGGCGAGCACATTCACGTTGGAGTTCTTGCGCAGGTTGAGCTCCCGCAACGAGTGCCCCACAAACGCATCGGGAACCCGGATCTCCTCGATGAAGTTCTGGTCATCCAGGCGCAGGCGCTCCAGCAGGTTGGGGCGCACCAGCTCCATGCCCAGCCGGTGGCCCTGCATTTTGGAGGGGAAGACCACCCGATCGGCCCCCACCCGCTGCAGCATTTTCATGTGCAGATCACTGGTGGCCCGGGCGATCACCTGCCTCACCCGGCTGCCCTCGCTGTCTTTGACGATCAAGGTGGCGGTGATGCTGGCGGAGATGGGCTCACTCATGGCCACCACCACCGTGCCCACATCGAGCACGCCGGCTTCCCGCAGGGCCTCCTCATCGGTGCAGTCCACGACCCGGGCCTGGATGGCCGGATCCACCTGCCGCAGGGCATCAACCGCCTTTTGATCGCTGTCGATCGCCAGCACATCGGCGCCTGCCTTGATCAGTTCGCTGCACACAGCCGTGCCGAAGCGGCCCACGCCGATCACGGCGAAGCCCCCCCTGGCGGTGCCTTCAGCGGGGTTCCAATGCCACCAATTGCCCATGGATGAGGGGTCTCCTTCAGATGTAGAGCTCTTCGCGGGGGTAGCCCACCCGTGGCTGGGGGCGACTGCCGTAGAGGGCTGAGAGCAGCAACAGAATCCCCAGTCTGCCCACGAACATGCCCACCATCAGCACCAGCTGGCCCCAGCGGTTGAGCTGGGCGGTGACCCCCAGGTCGAGCCCCACCGTGCCGAAGGCCGACATGCAGGTGAACAGCTTCTCCAGGAAGCTCAACGTCCCGCCGTTGGCAGCGCCGCTGCTGGTTGGTCCCAGCCCCAGCAGTAGGGCCATCAGCAGCACAAAGATCAGCGAGGCGATCGTGACGCCGATCGCCCGCAGCACCACCGTGGCGGGGATCTGGCGTTGATGAATCACCACTTCCTGCCGCCCCTGCAGGGTGGAGCGGGTGGCCCCCATCAGGGTGGCGAAGGTGGTGGTTTTGATGCCTCCGCCGGTGCCTCCAGGGCTGGCGCCGATGAACATCAACACGATCAGGAGCAGCAGCCCCGCATCCGAGAAGGCGGCGGTGGAGAAGCTCACGCTGTTGAAGCCGGCGGTGCGGGAACTGATCGACTGGAACAGGGCGACCTGCCACTTCTGGGCCCAGTTCAGGGGCTCCATCACGCCGCCGCTGGCGAAGGACTCGGTGAACAGCAGCCCCAGGGTGCCCACGATGATCAGCACCAGCGTGGTGCGCAGCGCCAGGCGGGTGTGGAGGCTGAGGCGACTGAGCCGGATGAGGCGCTGGCGGTTGCTCCACACGTCATTGATCACCCGCCAACCGATGCCGCCCATCACCACCAGGATGGCCACCACGCCATTGACGACCGGGTTGTCGCGGTAGCGCATCAGGCTGTCGCTCCACAGCCCGAAGCCCGCATTGTTGTAGGCGCTCACCGCGTGGAAGAGGGCCGCCCAGAACCGCTCCAGCGGCTGGCTGATGTCGGAGAAGCCAAAGCTGTAAAGCACCACGGTGCCAAGGGCCATCACGCAGCTGCCGGTGATCAGGATGCGGTTGAAGGTGGGGCCAATCCCCCCCACCCCGAACTCATCGAGGGCGCGCCCCTTGTCGAGGCGGGTGCGCAGGCCGGAGTGCCCCTGCACAAACCCCTGCAGAAAGGTGGTGATGGCCATCAGGCCGAGGCCGCCGCTGATGATCAGCGCCAGCAGCAACAGTTGGCCCAGGGGGGTGAGCTCCTGGCCCACGTCAATGATGGTGAGTCCGGTCACCGTGATGGCGGAGGTCACGGTGAACAGGGCGTCCCAGAGGTCGACGCTCTCCCGGGAACAGAGCGGTGTGGCCATCAACAGGGTGCCCACCGCGATCACGCCAGCGCCGGTGAGCGCCGTGAACTGCGGCACCGTGAGTTGCTGACGCCAATGCTGGAGGCGGTGCCAGCGGCGGCGTAACGGGCTGGCCGTCATCGGTCCATGGCGTCGGCGCCGCTGGATGGTGGCAGGGGGCCATCGCGGTCGGAGCGGAAGGTGAGGGTCATGCCCTGCAGGTGCTGCTGGCACAGCTCCACCAGCCGTTCAAACACCCGCAGGGTCTGGGGGGCCTTCAGGCCCATGGACTCCCGGCTGATCAGCACCAGTTCCAGCGCCTTGCCCGAGGGTTTGGACTGCACATCGGCAAACAGCTGCATGCGCTGGCTTTCGCCCCCCTGCTTGAGCAGGGCGCCGAGGTGGGCCGGGGTGCGGTGGTCGATCTCCGCATTCAGGTCCCGCAGCATGGGCTCCAGCGCCCGCAGCATGACGGCTGAATCCTGCTGCTCCGGGCCGTTCCCCTGGCCCGGACCCCCGGACTGCAGAACCAGCAAAAATCGCGCCATACCGACCTAAACCGGCTAAGACGCTACTGCGTGCGCCACCTGCCGTTGTCGGGTTCGCCCCCTGCCTCCATTGCCGTGATCGGTGCAGGTGTCGCTGGCTGCACGTTGGTCGCCCAGCTGCGCCGGCTCGGCTTTGCCGGCGAGTTGTCGCTGTGGGAAACGGGCCGGGGGCCGGGGGGGCGGGCCAGCACCCGCCGCAGCCGCCGCGATGACCAGTTGGTGATCGACCACGGTGCGCCCCTGCTCAACCTCACGGGCAGCCCCGATCCCGCCCTGTTGGCCCCCCTGTTGGCCGGCGGCTGGATTGCGCCCTGGCAGGGGCCGGTGGCGATGCTGGAGGGGGAGTCCCGTCTCAACATCGGCCGGCCCGACAGCCTCGGACTGGGCCAGCTCTTCGTTGGCTGCGGCGGCATGGATCGGCTCAGTGAGGGGCTGTTGCAGCTGGTGGGAGAGGCCGGGGTGGCGCTCCACTACGGCACGTTGGTGCGCCACCTGGCCCGCCAGCCCCAGGGCCCCTGGCAGCTCTTCGATGCCGACCGGCAGTTGCTTGGCGAGGCCGATTGGCTGGTGCTCAGCGGCACCCTGTTGGCCCATCCCCGCAGTGGCTGGATCTTCGGCTGGCCGGAGGTTCCCCTGGTGCAGGCGGCCGCCCCCCTCGGCGACCTCCAGCTCGAGCATGGGCTCACCACCCTGGCGGGGATCCGGTTTGAGGCCCGCTCCAACCTGCTGCTGGTGTTCGCCGGTGAGGCGGCCCGGGCCTGGCGGGCCCTGCCGTTTGCCCTGGTGAATTTCGATGCGGCGGCCCAGCAGCGCTGGGGGCTGCGCCGGCTCCGTATCCAGCCCCTGGCCGATGGGCGCTGTGCGGTGGTGGCCCATTCCAGCGATGCCTTCGCCGCCGACCACCTCGACGTGGTGGGATCCCGCTCTGCGGTGGCCCGCCTGTTGCAGCTCCCCCAGGAGCCGGGGCGCGAGCAGACCGTGATCCAGGCCCTGGGTGAGGCGGTGGTGCAGTCCCTGGCCCCCTGGATCAGCGGCCTCGATCTGGCCCAGGCCGCGCCCCAGCTGATGCGCTGGGGCGCGGCCTTTCCGCTGCCCCCCGGACTGCCCAGGGCCTTGACCCTGTGTGCCACCAGCCAGGTGGGGTTTTGTGGCGACTACGTCGCCGGCCCGGGCTTTGGCCGTATCGAGGGGGCGATGCGCAGTGCCGAAGGGCTGGCGGCTGCCCTGGTGGCCGCGGCTGGTCTCCGGAGCGGCTGAGGGGGACTGGCGTCAGCGGCTGCGCTGATTACCTTGAGGGCATGCGCGGTCCGTTTGGCGATTGGTTGCAGGAGGTGGTGATCTTCCATCCCACCCGCTTCGAGGATGCCCAGGCCATTGTGGTGGCGGTGCGTGAGCTGCAGACCGTGCTGGTGCACGCCAGCGCCATGCCCCGCGAGGAGGCCCAACGGCTGATCGATTTTGTGGCCGGAGGCGTGGCGGCGATGGATGGCCAGGCCGAGTGCCTGGACGAGCTCACCTTCGTGTTTGCCCCAGACATCGTTTCGATTGAACGTGACCGCGGCCCCGTCAGCGGAGGGTGAGCGGGGCGTCAGGCGGCCCAGGCGGCCACCGTGGAGAGTTGCAGCCAGCAGCCACCCGGAGCCAGCTTCTCCACCACGACGGATTGGTGGCGTTCCTGGGCCACCAGGTGGGCAAAGGTCTCGGCATCGTCGCGGGTGACGAAGCGAGGTGCACTCACCTGCTGGGGCACGCTTTGCTCCCGCTCGACGTGGAGGCGAACCCGGTAGAGACCTTCAGAACTGGGTTGTGCCATCCCCCGATTCTGCCCTTCGCCGGGGAGGGAGGGGAAGGACTTCAGGGTTTCCCAGGAATTGATGGCCGGTGATCCCTCCCCGGCATCGGCCTTACGGTCCGTTACGATGCTGTTGACTTTTTTGTCATACCTTTCATGTCCGACACCAACGCCCGCTTCGGTTTTGTGGCTTTCGCTGAGACCTGGAACGGCCGTCTTGCCATGCTGGGCTTCGTCATCGGTCTGGGCACCGAGCTGCTCACCGGCCAGGGCATTCTCACCCAGGTTGGCCTCGGCTGAATCCAGCCTTCGCCACTTGATCCAGGCCATGCAATCCCCGGCTCTGCCGGGGTTTTTTGTGGCCGGCCACCCTCGCCCTGTCATGCCGCTCCGCAAGTCCACCCCCGATCAAGCCCCATCCGCCCGGGTGGTGAAGCTGCAGATCCTCGCTGCGATGGTGGTGCCGCTGCTGGCCCTGGGCCTGTGGCTGCGCTCCCAGGGCTTTTGGTGACGTTCCGGTGTGGGCCGGGCCTCCCTGCTCAGTCACTGCAGCCGCGCCGGATCACCTCCCGGCGCAGATCGTCGAGTTGGGCATCGGCGGGAGCTTTGGGGTGAAACAGCAGGGTCCAGGCCAGGGGCACATCCCCAAAGGCAAGGGCCTGCTCAAACGCCTCCAACCAGGCCGGGGCGTGGCGGCCGAGGGAGGCCACCAGTTGGCCGGTGGCCTGCATCCGCTGCCCTGACGCCCCAGCCAGCTGCACGTGGGCAAAGGCGGTTGGCGCGGCGTCGCTGGGTCTCATCTGCAGCTGCACAAACTCGCCAGGGGCGATCGGCGTTGTGGGCCAGTTGAGGGGCGTGAGGATGGGC
>JAGYNF010000043.1 GCA_018400215.1 Cyanobium sp. M55B138
GCTGCCCCAGCTGCTGGCCCACCAACCAGAGGGGCGGGCAGCCGAGGCCACGGCCCTGCTGGAATTGGGACTCCAGCACGAACAGCAGCACCAGGAGCTGCTGTTGATGGATCTGCTGGATGGGTTCAGCCGCAACCCACTGCTGCCGGCCTACAGCACGGCCAGCGATGGCCCGGAAGCCCTGTTTCAGCAGCGGCTGGGCGCCTCGAACCAGCCGCCGGGGCAGCCCCAGTGGCTGCCCTGGCCCGGGGGGCTGGTGGAGATCGGCCATGCCGAGGGCCAGACCCCGAGCTTCCACTTCGACAACGAAGCGCCCCGCCATCGCCACTGGCTCGAGCCGTTTGTGCTGGCCGACCGGCTGGTGAGCAATGGCGACTTTGAGGCGTTCATCGCCGCTGGGGGATACCGGCGGCCGGAGCTCTGGATGAGCGAGGGCTGGGCGGTGTGCCAACAAAGGGGCTGGCAGGCTCCGCGCTACTGGCACGACGAACAGGAATTCACCCTGGCGGGACTGCTGCCGCGGCCGGCGGCGGCGCCGGTGCGCCACCTGAGCTGGTTTGAGGCCGACGCCTACGCCCGCTGGGCCGGCGCCCGGCTGCCGAGCGAGGCGGAATGGGAGCTGGCCGCACCCCAGCTGCCCCAGGCCCATGGCCTGCTGTGGCAATGGACCAGCAGCCCCTACCGCCCCTACCCCGGCTTTCAGCCAGCGGCGGGGGCCGTGGGGGAATACAACGGCAAATTCATGACCTCCCAGTTCGTGTTACGAGGCAGCTGCGTGCTCACCCCAAACGGCCATGGCCGCCACACCTATCGCAATTTCTTTCCCCCCGCCAGCCGCTGGATGGCAGCGGGATTGCGGCTCGCCCGCGACGGGCAGCGCTGATGGCACGCCCCTCCCCCAACGCCACCGCCGCGCCCCGGCTGATCGACCTGCACCCAGCCCCAGCCGACCTGCGGGCCCTGGTGCTGCAGGGCATGGACCGCCAGCCCCGCCAGCTGCCGGCCTGGCTCCTCTACGACGCCGAGGGCTCCCGCCTGTTCGAGGCCATCTGTGACCAGCCGGAATACAGCCTCACCCGCACCGAAGTGGAGCTGTTGCAGACCCGGGGCACGGCCATCGCCACCGCCATCTCCAACGCCATCTCCGACACCACCGCCACAGCCCAGCGGCAGCCAGCGCCGGTGGTGCTGGAGTTCGGCGCCGGCAATGCCCGCAAGGCCAGTCCGCTGCTGGGCGCCCTAGCGCCCCCCGCCTATGTGGCCCTGGACATCAGCCGCAGCGCCCTCGAGGCGACCTGCACCACCCTCCAGGCCGCCCACCCCGGCACCGACGTGTTGGGGGTGTGCTGCGACTACGGCGCCGCCCGCGGGCTGCCCCCCATCCCCGCCCTGGCCGGCCGGCGCCGGCTGGGCTTCTACCCGGGCAGCTCGATCGGCAATTTCGAACCTCACCAGGCCTGCGCCCTGCTGGGCCAGTTCCGGCGGCTGCTGGGGCCAACTGGTCTGCTGCTGATCGGCGTCGACCAACCCAAGGCGGTGGAGCGGCTGGAGGCGGCCTACAACGACCGGGCTGGCGTCTCCGCCGCCTTCGCCCGCAACCTGCTGGTGCGCCTCAACCGCGACCTGCAGGGCAACTTTGAACCGGAGGCCTTCGACTACCAGGCCCACTGGCAGGCGGACCACAGCCGCATCGCCATGGCCCTGGTGAGCCGTCAGAACCAGACCGTGCAACTGGCGGGCCGCCGCTGGGTCTTCCAGGCCGGGGAGGCGCTGATCACCGAATACAGCGTGAAGTACGACCCCGCCGCCTTCCTGGCGCTGGCGAGGGCCGCGGGCTGGCGACCACTGCAGCGCTGGAGTGACGACCGCGGCGATCTGTCCTTGCATCTGCTGGCCCAGGCAGAATCGCCCTGAGCCCCGTGCGATTGCCACCATGTCGAGGGAAGAGCAACGCCGCGCCATGCGGGAGCTGCGGGAGAGCCTGATCCAGCAGCTGGAACAGCTCTATGCCGCCAACTTTGAGCAGATCACCCAACACAACTTGGGGGAAGGGGGGATCGCCCGGCTCACCCAACTGCTGCTGCGCTCGCGGGAGGCGGCCATCACCCCCCTGCAGGAGGAGATCGAAGCGCCCCTGATCACCCGCGCCCCTGGGCCAGCCAACCAGCCATGAGCAACGGCGCCGACTGGTTCAACCAGCTTGAACAGCAGCTGGAACAACAACTGGAGGCCTTTCTGCGCGCCAATCCAGCCCAGGAACAGCTCCTGCAGCAGCAGGAACAGCGCGAACGGCAGCAACGCCTGCGCCGCCGCCAGCTGGAGCTGCAAACCAGCGCCGAGCGAACGCGCGGCGAACTGCTGCAACTGGCCAGCGAGATCAACCAGTGGCAGGAGCGGGTGGAGCGGGCCCGCAAGGCCCGGGCCGAGGACCTGGCCCAACGGGCCGAGGCCCATCTGGCGGGGCTGATGGCCCGGGGCCGGGACCGCTGGCAGGCCCTGGGCCAGCTGGGCACGGACTACAGCCAGGTGGAACAGGAGCTCAACGCCCTCGCCAACCCGCCTGCCGCTGCTGCTGCAGCTCCAGACGAGACTCTCGACCAGGCCTGGTCGGCCTTTGAAGCCCGACAGGACTTCGAGCAACTGCGCCGGCGCCAGCAGTCGGGTGGCAGTGAGCGCTGAGCCAACCTGCGGGCCCAGGCCGCTTCAGACCTTGGGAGCCGGGGGCACCAGGCTCACCCCCTCGGGCGGCGGGGTGGGGTCGGGGTCGGCGATCAGCATGTGCTGGAGCACAATTTCCGGCCGTTCGCTATCCCGCCAACGGATGCGGTAGGCAGGCATCTTGGTGCCCCGGCTGGTGGTCTGCTCCACCGGTTCCATCACCCAGCCGCGGCGGGAGCGACCCTGGGGGTTGCGCTTCACCACCGCATCGGCGTGTTGAAAGCGAAATCCGACGCGCTCGCCACTCATGGAATCATGGCCCCTGCTGGGGGAGATTGCCTACTGGTTTCATTATCCCATTGCGCCCTCTCAGTCCCCGCCTTGGTGCTCCGGACGCAGGAGTGGAAAGGCAATCACGTCGCGGATCGAGGGGCTGTCGGTGAGCAGCATCACCAGCCGGTCGATGCCGATCCCCAGCCCGCCGGTGGGGGGCATCCCCACCTCCAGGGCCTGCAGAAAGTCCTCATCCACCCCCTGGGCCTCCAGGTCACCGGCGGCCCGGCGCTCCTGCTGGGCCTCGAGCCGCTGCCGCTGATCCACCGGATCGATCAGCTCGCTGAAGGCGTTGGCCGTCTCCCGACCCACGATGAACAGCTCAAAGCGCTCCACCATGCCGGGCTTGCTGCGATGGGCCCGGGCCAGGGGTGAGTTCTCCACCGGATAGTCGATCACGAAGGTGGGCTGGATCAGATCCGCCTCCACCCGCTGCTCAAAGGCCTCCACCAACAGCCGGCCCACGGAATCGGCCAAGGAGGGCACCTCCAGCCCCTGGGCCGCCATCGCCGCCGCCGCCTCCTCGCGGCTGCCGAAGCTGTTGAAATCCAGGCCCGTGGCCTCCTGCACCAGCCCATGCATCGTGGCCCGGCGCCAGGGGGGAGCCAGATCGATCGCGGTGCCCTGATAGCTGATCTGGGTGGTGCCGCACACCTGTTGGCACACGTGGGCAATCAACTGCTCCGTGAGATCCATCATGTCGGTGTAGTCGGCGTAGGCCTGGTAGATCTCCACCGAGGTGAACTCGGGGTTGTGGCGGGTGCTCACCCCCTCATTGCGGAAGATGCGGCCCAGCTCATACACCCGTTCAAAGCCCCCCACCACCAGCCGCTTGAGGTGCAGCTCGGTGGCGATGCGCAGGGTGAGGGGCAGGTCGAGGGCGTTGTGGTGGGTCTCGAACGGCCTGGCATCGGCACCCCCCGGCTGGCTCTGCAGCACGGGCGTTTCGATCTCCAGGAAACCCCGGTCATCCAGCCAGCGGCGCATCGTGCTCACCGCCAGGGCCCGACGGCGGAAGGTCTCGCGGGTGTGGGGCGAGACAATCAGATCGAGATGGCGCTGGCGGTAGCGCTTCTCCACATCGGCCAGGCCGTGCCATTTATCCGGCAGGGGCTGCAGGGATTTGCTGAGCATCTGCCAGCGCTGCACCTTCACCGACAACTCACCGCGGTCGGTGCGCCGCAGGGTGCCCTCCACGCCGATCAGGTCGCCGGCATCCACCAGGGTGGTGAGGTGGGCGAAGGCCTCGGCATCCTCCGGCATGGAGCCAGCCAGGGTGGCCTTCTCAATAAACAGCTGGATCGGGCCGCTCTCATCGGCCAGGGTGAAAAAGGCGAGCTTGCCCATCACCCGGCGGGTCATCACCCGGCCCGCCACCACCACGGCCAGGTTGCGTTCCTCACCGTTGGGCAGATCGGCATGGTCGGCCTGCAGCGCTGCGGTGCGATGGCTGGGCGCAAAGCGCAGGGCATAGGGGCCCTGGCCCAGCTTCGCCAGGGCCTTGCCCTTCTCCAGGCGGGTCTCGCGCAGCTCCGACACGGCGACAGGGATCTCAGCAAGGGGCCATCCTGCAGGACAGCTGGCCCGGATGCCGCCTCAGCCGACGGCGCTGGCCATACCGGTGTCGCCCATGCGCTGGGAGGCGTAGCCAGTGCCGCGCACGGTGAGGATCAGCTCAGGGTTGCGGGGATCGGGCTCGAGCTTGCCCCGCAGACGGGCCACATACACGTCCACCACCCGCAGGTCAGCGGCCCGCCGGGGCGGATAGCCCCAGAGCTGCTCGAGAATTTCGGCGCGGGGCACCACCCGGCCAGGCTCGCGGAACAGCAGTTCCAGGAGGCTGAATTCGGTGTAGGTGAGGGCGATGCGCTCGCCATCGCGGGTCACCTGGCGGCGGTTGGTGTCGACCACCAGATCACCCACCCGCAGCACCCCGGAGCCCGTCGGCAGCTCACGGGGCTCACTGGAGGCCGAACCCCGACCCACCCGCCGCAGGATGGTGGCGATGCGCGCTTCGAGCTCCTTGGGGCTGAAGGGCTTGGGAAGAAAGTCATCGGCGCCCAGATCCAGGCCGGAGACCCGCTCGGTGATCGCATCGAGGGCGGAGAGGAAGATGATCGGCACGCAGGATTCCGCCCGCAGCCGCCGGCACACTGCAAAACCGTCCAACTTGGGCAGCATCACATCGAGCACCACCAGGTCGGGCTGCTCCCTGTGGAAGAGGGCGAGGGCCTCCTCACCATCCTCGGCGCAGATCACCCGATAGCCGGCCAGCTGCAGGCGCATCACCAGAACCCGCCTCACCGCGGCTTCATCGTCCACCACCAAGAGTGTGGCCTTGGGATCGGCCGGCGGGGTCGACATGTCCGCAGAGGGCATGGGCGAGGGCTGGCAAGGTGAAGAATCGCAACCTTACCCCTCAGATAGCCCCCAGGTCATCCCCACAAAGGGCCCACCAGCAGCCGATTTGGGCAGATTTAAGCTTTTCTGCGGAAACAGACAAAAGGGGCGGCCACTGGTAGCGCCCACGCCACTGGCTGCCTCAGGGCCAGCGGGCCGCGGCATAGCGGTTCCACTCGCGCTCGGCCTGCTGCAGGGCCAAGTCGCTCTCGATCTGGCCCAGCATGGCCCGCTGCAGCTGGGTGTAGAGGATCGCCTGGAGGCGCTTTACCCCAGGGATGGCCGGCACCAGCACCTGGGCCCGCGCCAGGGTGCGGGCCGACAGCAACCGGGCCTGCTCCACCAGCTGGGCGGCCGGATCTGCCGCCTGCCCGCCCTCCAGGGCCTGCTCCAGCTGGCCGAGGGCCTCAACGGCCGAGGGCAGCACCCGCGCCTCCTGGGCAAAGGCCAGCTGGTTGGTGGCATTGGTGAGAAACAGCCCGAAACTCACCGCCTCGGCCGCCATGGTGCTCTGGCGGGGAACCACCAGATTCATCACCGCCACATTGGCCACGCCATCGGCGCCGGTGATTGGCGGGTAGGGAACCGTGCGGGCGGCGATTCCGGGGGCGTTGGTCTGCAGGTTGCGCAGAAAGTCGGGGCCGGTCGCCACCTGGGCCAACTCCCCGGACTGATAGAGCTCGATCGCACGGCGATAGCCCTGACTCACCACCTCCCGGGGCAGCAGGCCCCGCCGGTAGAGCGCGCTCCAGAAGCCAAAGGCCCGGCGCCCGGCAGCGCTGTTGAACGCCGCCTGCCGCCGTCCATCCAGCAGCCGCACCCCCATCTGCACCAGGGTTTCCAGCAATTCGGCCGAGTCGTCGGGCACCACCGTCATGAACAGGGCGTAGCGGCCGGTGCGCTGCCGCACGGCCTCGGCATAGGCGGGCAGCTCCTGCCAGCGCTGGGGCGGGGCGGCGTAGCCGGCCTGCTGCAGCAACTGGCGATTCACCATGTTGATGCGGGCCGTGAGATACCAGGGCAGGGCAAATTGGGCCCCCGCCTGGCTGCCCGCCTGCCAGATGGCGGGCAGGTAGGTGGCCGCGGCCTGGGCAGGCAGCACCGGGGTCAGGTCCAGGAGCCCCCCCTTGCTGGCCAGGTTGGCGGCGAAGGGGGGGTTGAGATTCACCAGATCGGGGGCGGTGCGCGCAAACACGGCCGCCAGCAGCTTGCGCTCCACCGAACTCCAGGGCACGTCGGTCCATCGCACCCGCACCCCCGGGTTGCGGGCCTCCCAGGCCGAAATCACGTCCACGAGATAGGCATTGAAACGGGGGGCCAGGTCGAGGGTCCAAACGTTCAGCTCCCGGGTGCCAGCACCCCTGTCGGCACCGCCCCCACAGGCGGCCAGGGCCGCCGTTCCGCCCCCCAGGGCCATCAGCCGCAAGAGCTCCCGTCGGGACCACAGCCTTGAAGACGGCATCGCGTTCAGGTCCTCAAACCAGGGACCAACTGCCGCCAGAGCAGCAGCTGCAGGGAACAGACCAACGGTGCCAGCAAACCCGTGAGCAGGGTCTGGGCCAGCAGGGTGTGCAGCCCAGCCCCATGGGTTTCGCCCCACCAGAGCTGCTGCAACCAGATCGCCCCCCCCTGCAGGGCCGCCCCCAGCAGGGCAAGCAGCCCCAGGTTGAAGCTGCGCTCAATGGGCGGGGACCTGCGGCCCAGCCGCCCCCACCACCAGCCCAGCAGGGTGAGCGCGGGGGCCTGGGTGATGAAGCCGGGATGCAGTCCATCAAGCAGCACCCCCAGGCCCAGACCTGCCACGGCCCCGGTCAGGGGGCCATCCACCAGGGCCCAGGGCAACAGCCACAACACGGCCCAGCAGGGGGGCACCCCGGCGAGCCGCAGCGGTGCCGGGGCGGCCAGCACCAGCAACGGCACCAGCAGGGCCGTGGCCAGGGTCCAGCGATGACGCACCAGGGAACTCACGGGCGCACCAGCCGCACCTGCACCCAGTCGACCGCATCGACCGGAGCACTCAGCTGCACCACGGCCTCCGGCGCAGGCACAGCCCGCTCGTTCACGCTCTGCACCACACCAATGGTGAGATTGGGGGGCAGCAGGGTGCTGGCCGGCGAGGTGGAGACGACGTCACCGGGACGCACGCCCACGTCCTGATCAATGAAGCGCAGCAGCGGCCGGGACGTGCCCACCCCCACCAGCAGGCCGTGGCGCTGGGCCCGGCCCACCCACACGCCAATTCGGCTGGAGGGATCGGTGAGCAGCAGCACGCTGGCCGTGGTGGGGGTGACGCTCGCCACCCGTCCCAACAGCCCACCGGGGGCTATCACCGCATCCCCAGGGGACAGCCCCTGGAGGCTGCCGCGACCGAGCACCAGCTGCTGCCACCAGCCCTGGGCCTGGCGGGAGATCACCGGGGCACTCACCACGCCCGCATCGGCGCGGTCGAGATCGAGCAACTGGCGCAGCCGCTGGTTGTCGGTTTCCAGCTGTTGCAGCCGCGCCTGACGATCCAACTGCTGCGCCGCCGTGAGCCACTCCGACTGGGCACTGCCCGGCCAGAAGGGGCGGGTGAGCAGGGCGTAGGCGTCGATGACGGCCGCACCCTTGCTGAGGCGCACGGCCGTGAAGATCAGCAGCAGCAGCAACCAGGGCCAGGCCAGCGTGACCAGGCGCCGTGACGGTAGGCGCAGCCCGCGGCCCTGCAACGCCATTGGAATCAGGCCATCTGCCGCGCGAATTCAGGGGTATCGAGCACCCGCTCCAGCCGCTTGTAATCCTCCAGAACCATGCCGCAACCCTGCACCACGCAGAGCAGGGGCTCCTCCGCCACATGGGTGAGGATGCCGGTCTCGTGGCTGATCAGATCACTGATCCCCCGCACCATGGCACCGCCTCCGGCCAACATGATGCCCCGATCCACGATGTCGGCAGCCAGCTCCGGCGGGGTGCGCTCCAGGGTGCGCTTCACCGCCTCCACGATCACGTTGAGGGGCTCGGCCATCGCTTCCCGGATGTCGCCGGCCCGCACATTGATGGTGCGGGGCAGGCCGGAGAGCAGGTGCAGGCCCCGCACGTCCATGGAGGTCTCGTCGTGCTCGTTGTCGGAGAAGGCCGAACCGATGCGGATCTTGATGTCCTCGGCCGTGCGCTCACCCACCACCAGGTTGTGCACTTTCTTGAGGTACACGCCGATGGCATCGCTGAGCTCGTCACCGGCCACCCGCACCGACTCACTCAGCACGGTGCCCCCGAGGGACAACACGGCCACCTCAGTGGTGCCGCCGCCGATATCAACGATCATGGTGCCCACCGGTTCGGTGACCGGCAGACCAGCCCCGATCGCCGCCGCCACGGGCTCATCAATCAGATGCACCTGGCGGGCACCGGCCAGACCGGCCTCCCGCACGGCGCGGCGCTCCACACCGGTGACGCCACTGGGGATGCCGATCACCAGGCGGGGGGCCACGATGCCGCGACCCTCGTTGCCCTTCTGGATGAAGGTCTTGATCATCTGCTCGGCGGCGTCGAAATCAGCGATCACGCCATCGCGCAGCGGCCGCACGGCCCGGATGTTGCCGGGGGTGCGGCCCAGCATCAACTTGGCCTCATTGCCCACCGCCAGGGGCACGCCCCGCTCCAGATCCAGGGCCACCACCGAGGGTTCCTGCAGCACGATGCCCTTGCCGGACACGTACATCAGGGTGTTGGCCGTTCCCAGGTCAATGCCGATGTCGCGAGAAAACTGAAAACGACGAAAAAACACGTGGCTGGGTCCGGCCTGCAAGCGCCGAATCATAGGTTGGGTGTGACAGCCAGGCTCCAGGGTGGAACTGAATCAATGGTGGCGCTCCAAGGGGTGCCGCATCATTGATCCAACGAACAGAGGACCTACGCCATGGGCGTCAATTCCATCACCCTGGTCGGCCGTGCCGGCCGCGACCCTGAAGTGCGCTACTTCGAATCCGGCAGCGTGGTCGCCAACCTCACCCTGGCGGTGAACCGCCGCAGCTCGGGCGATGAACCCGACTGGTTCAACCTGGAAATCTGGGGCAAGCAGGCCCAGGTTGCCGCCGACTACGTGCGGAAGGGGTCTCTACTCGGCATCATCGGCAGCTTCAAGCTCGACCGCTGGACCGACCGCACCAGCGGCGAAGAGCGCAGCAAGCCCGTGATCCGCGTCGACCGGCTGGAGCTGCTGGGCTCCAAGCGCGACGCGGAGGCCGGTGCTGGTGGCGGCGGCTTCGGTGGCGAGCCAAGCGAGGAGGAAGTGCCCTTCTGACACCCACGCAGCGGCAGGGTGCCGGTGGGCTTTGGCTTCTTGCTAGCCAAAGCGTGGCCCGGCGGTGGCGCTGGAGCCCGTGAGAGGGCGGCATTCGGCCGCAAGGCCGATAGCCGCCCGACGCGGGCTCCAGCGCCACCAACTCAGTAGCGGTAGTGGTCGAGCTTGTAGGGCCCCTCCACCGGCACGTTGATGTAGGCGGCCTGTTCGGCGCTGAGCTCGGTGAGCTTGGCGCCAATCTTGTCGAGGTGCAGGCGGGCCACCATCTCGTCAAGGTGCTTGGGCAGCACGTACACCTCCTTGCCGTACTGCTCACCCTTGGTGAACAGCTCGATCTGGGCCAGCACCTGGTTGGTGAAGGAGTTGCTCATCACGAAGCTGGGGTGGCCGGTGGCGCAGCCCAGGTTCACCAGCCGGCCCTCGGCCAGCAGAATGATCTTGTTGCCGGAGGGCAGCACAATGTGATCCACCTGGGGCTTGATGTTGTCCCAGGGGTACTGCTTGAGCGACACCACATCGATCTCGTTGTCGAAGTGGCCGATGTT
>JAGYNF010000044.1 GCA_018400215.1 Cyanobium sp. M55B138
GAGTCTGGCCACCCTGCCTAGCTTGCGAGGGTTGCCGCTCCGCAGGACGCCCGACCATGCTGGATGCCTCGCCCCATGCGCAGACCGCCGCTGCTGTGCTGCAGCAGCTCGGCAGTGACCCCGCTGAGGGCCTCGCTGCCGCCGAGGTGGCGCGGCGCTGTGGGCGCTATGGCCGCAACGAACTGGCGGAGCCGCCAAGCCAGCCGGCCTGGCTGAAGCTGTTGCTTCAGTTTCACCAGCCCCTGCTGTACATCTTGCTGGTGGCGGGTCTGGTTAAGGCGCTGCTGGGCTCCTGGACCAACGCCCTGGTGATCTGGGCCGTGACGGTGATCAACGCCGTGATCGGCTACATCCAGGAGGCCCGGGCTGAGGGGGCGATCGCGGCCCTGGCCCGCTCGGTGAGCACGGAGACCACCGTGTTGCGCGATGGCCAGACCCTGCGCATCGCCTCCCGCGATCTGGTGCCGGGCGATGTGGTGCAGTTGGCGGCGGGCGACAAGGTGCCGGCCGACCTGCGCCTGGTGGAGGTGCGGGATCTGCAGGTGGATGAGTCGGGGCTCACGGGGGAATCGCTGCCGGTGCGGAAGGATCCGGACCCCCTCGCCTCCGATACGCCCCTGGCCGACCGCCGCTGCATGGTGCACGCCGGCAGCTTCGTGACCTCCGGTCAGGGGTTTGGTGTGGTGGTGGCCACCGGTGACGCCACCGAGATGGGGACCATCTCTAAGTCGTTGCAGCAGCGCAGCAGCTTGAGCACTCCGCTCACGCGCCGTTTTGCCAGCTTCAGTCGGGTGTTGCTCTATTTCATCCTGGCGGTGGCGGCCCTCACCCTGGCGATCGGCCTGGGCCGGGGCCAGCCCTTTGCCGAGGTGTTTGAGGCGGCGGTGGCCCTGGCGGTGAGTGCGATTCCCGAGGGCCTGCCGGCGGTGGTCACGATCACCCTGGCGATCGGCGTGAACCGGATGGCGGCCCGTCACGCCATCATCCGCAAGCTGCCGGCGGTGGAGGCCCTGGGCAGTGCCACGGTGATCTGCTCCGACAAAACCGGCACCCTCACCGAAAACCAGATGACGGTGCAGGTGGTGGAGGCCGGCGGCGTCAGCTATCGCGTCACCGGTGGCGGCTACAGCCCCCATGGCGACCTGCTCGATGCCAGCGGTGCGGTGGTGGATCCCCTGCCCGGACCCTTGGATCAGCTGTTGCGTTGCGGCGTGCTCTGCAATGACGCCCGCCTGGTGCAGGAGCACGGCAACTGGAGTTGCCAGGGGGATCCCACCGAGGGGGCCCTGTTGGCGGCGGCGGAGAAAGCTGGCCTCACCCGGGCGGGGCTGGAGGGCCACTGGCCGCGGCTGGATGTGCTGCCGTTCGCCTCCGACTACCAGTACATGGCCACCCTCCACGATGGTGACGACAGCGAGCGACTGCTGCAGGTGAAGGGTTCACTCGAGGCCCTGCTGCCCCGCTGTGGGGGCATGTTGGCCGCCGATGGCGACGTGGTGCCCGTGACGGTCGCGGCGATCCAGGAGCGGGTGGATGTGCTCGCCGGCAAGGGCCTGCGCCTGATCGCCTTCGCGGCCAAGCGTCTGCCCCACCACCGCCACGACCTCAGCCACGAGGATGTGGAGAGCGATCTGGTGTTCCTCGGCCTGCAGGGCATGCTCGATCCGCCGCGCCCCGAGGCGATCGCGGCGGTGGCGGCCTGCCAGCGGGCCGGCATCTCGGTGCGGATGATCACCGGCGACCATGCCGCCACCGCCGCCGCCATCGCCGCCCGCATGGGCTTGGGGGGTTCGGAACCGTCCAGCGAAGCCAGCGAGCCCGAGCCCCTGCGGGCCTACACCGGCAGAGAGCTGGCGGCGATGGATCCAGCCCAGCTGGCCGCTGCCGCCGCCGATGGTCAGGTGTTTGCCCGGGTCGCCCCGGCCCAGAAGCTGGAGCTGGTGAAGGCGCTGCAGGCCCATGGGGAGGTGGTGGCGATGACCGGCGACGGCGTCAACGACGCCCCGGCGCTCAAGCAGGCCGATATCGGCATCGCCATGGGCCAGGGGGGCACCGAGGTGGCCCGCGAGGCCTCCGACATGCTGCTCACCGACGACAACTTCGCCTCGATCGAGGCGGCGGTGGAGGAGGGGCGCACGGTGTACCGCAACCTGCGCAAGGCAATCGCCTTCCTGCTGCCGGTGAATGGCGGTGAGTCGATGACAATTCTGATCAGCGCCCTGCTGGCCCGCGACCTGCCGATCCTGGCCCTGCAGGTGCTGTGGCTGAACATGATCAACTCGATCACGATGACGGTGCCCCTGGCCTTTGAGCCCAAGGCACCCGACACCATGACCCGGCCACCCCGGGATCCCCGCGAACCCTTGATCACACCCCAGCTGCTGCGGCGCATCCTGGTGGTGTCGCTCTACAACTGGGTGCTGATCTTCGGCGTGTTCGAGTGGGTGCGCCTCAGTGGCGGCAGCCTGGAGCTGGCCCGCACCGCCGCGATTCAGGCCCTGGTGGCGGCCCGGATCATCTATCTGCTCAGCATCAGCCAGTTGGGTCGCAGCCTGGCCGCGCGACTGCTGGGCCGGAGCGGGGAGGTGGCCCAGGGGCCCCAGCTGTTGCTGGGCATCGGCCTGGCGGTGCTGCTGCAGCTGATCTTCAGCCAGTGGCGGCCGATGAATGGCCTGTTCAGCACGGCGCCGATCGGTTGGCTGGAGCTGGCGGTGTGCGGCCTGGCGATGCTGTTGATGGTGCCGGTGGCCTGGCTGGCCAACCGGCTCGATCCCAGTGCCTGATTCCAGTGATCAGCCAGCCAGCAGCGCCTGGAGCCCCGCCTCATCCAGCACCGCCACCCCCAGGCTCTCGGCCTTGGTGAGCTTGCTGCCGGCTTCGGCGCCGGCCACCACGTAGCTGGTTTTCTTGCTCACCGAGCCGCTCACCTTGCCGCCGGCGGCCTCGATCAACGCCTGGGCTTGGCTGCGGCTCAGCGACGGCAGGGTGCCGGTGAGCACAAAGGTTTGGCCCTGCAGCGCCGCGTCGCCGCTGCCGTGGGCCCGTGCGGCGGCCTGCGCCAGTTCGGGTTCGGTGGCCGCCAGGGAGAAGCCCAGGGCCTCCAGCTGCTCCAGCAGCCGCTGGTTGGCGGCGGTGGCGAACCACTGCTGCAGGCTCTGGGCGATCTGCTCGCCGATGCCGAATACGGCGGTGATCGCCTCGGGCGTGTGGGCGGCGGCAGTGGCGAGTTCACCCACGCTGGGGAAGGCCTGGGCCAGGGCCTTGGCGTTCACCTCGCCCACGTGGTGGATGCCCAGGCCATAGAGCTGGCGGTGCCAGGGCTGAGCCTTCGAGGCGGCTAGGGCGGCCACCAGGTTCTCGGCGCTCTTGGCGCCCATCCGCTCCAGGCTGGCCAGCAGGGCGGCATCGAGGCGGTACAGATCGGCGATGGAGCCCACCAGGCCCCGGTCCACCAGCTGCTCGATCAGCTTGCTGCCGAGGCCGTCCACATCCAGGGCTCCCTTGCTCACCCAGTGGCGCAGGGCGCCGCGCAGGATCGCCGGACAGCTGCTGTTCACGCAGCGGGTGGCCGCCTCCCCCTCCTCGCGCACCAGCTGGGAGCTGCATTCGGGGCAGGTGTGGGGCAGCTGCAGCCGCACCGCGCCGGCGGGCCGCAGCTCGCTCAGCACCCGCACCACCTCGGGGATGATCTCGCCGGCCTTGCGCACCACGATCGTGTCGCCGGCGTGCAGGTCGAGTTCGGCCAGCCGATCGGCGTTGTGCAACGTGGCCCGGCCCACGGTGGTGCCCGCCAGGGGCACCGGCTCAAATTCGGCCACGGGCGTGATCACCCCCGTGCGGCCCACCTGGCAGGCCAACCGCAGCAGCTTGCTGGGGGCCTCCTCGGCGGCGTATTTCAGGGCGATCGCCCAGCGCGGTGCCTTCTGGGTGAAGCCGGCGTCGGCCTGCAGGCGCAGGTCGTTCAGCTTCACCACCACGCCGTCGGTGGCATAGGGCAGGGCTTTGCGGCCCTCCTCCCACTGGGCGAAGAACCCCTCCACCGCCGCCAGCGAGGGCAGCAGCTCGGCGTTGGGGTTCACCTTGAAGCCAGCGGCCCGCAGCCACTGCAGCGATTCCCATTGCGTGGTGGGTGCCGGCTGCCAGCCATCCGGCAGGTGCAGGGTGTAGGCGAAGAAATCCAGCCGCCGCGCCGCCACCACCTTCGGGTCGAGCTGGCGCAGGGTGCCGGCGCAGGCGTTGCGGGGGTTGGCAAACAGTGCCTCGCCCCGGCTTGCCCGCTCGGCGTTGATCGCCATGAAGGTGCCATCGGGGATCAGGGCCTCGCCGCGCACCTCCAGCCAGGCGGGCGGCTGCTCCAGCTGCAGGCGCAGCGGCACGCTCTGGATCGTGCGCACGTTGGCGGTGATCTCCTCGCCCCGCTCACCATCGCCGCGGGTGGCGGCCCGCACCAGCAGGCCGTGGTCGTAGCTCAGGGCCAGGGCGTTGCCATCGATCTTGAGCTCGCCCACCATCGGCAGCTGGGGCAGGGGCGCGCCGGGCTCGGGCGTGCGGTCAAGCACCTTCAGCAGCCGGCCATACCAGGCCTCCAACTCCTCGAGCGAAAAGGCGTTGTCGAGGCTGAGCAGGCCGATGCGGTGCTCCACGCTGCTGAAGCCCTCGGCCGGGGCACCGCCCACCCGCTGGGTGGGGCTGTCGGGGCTGATCAGCTCCGGCTGGGCGGCCTCGAGCTCCAGCAGCTCCCGGTAGAGCCGGTCGTACACCGGATCCTCCATCAGCGGAGCATCCAGCACGTAGTAGGCGTGGGCGGCGCGCTGGAGCAGCTGGCGCAGTTCGGCGGCGCGGGTGGTGCGGGCGGCGCTCATCGGAGCTGGCGCCCTCAGGTCGCCATGGTTTTGATCCGGTCGATACGCCACTGCTCCTCGAGCTTCACGAAGGTGAAGTCGAGGGGCAGCTCATCTTTGGCATCGGTGAGCAGCTTCACGGTGAGGGTGAGCTGACCATCCTGGAGGCGCGGCCGGCCGCTCTTGAGGTTGCGGTAGCGGTTCAGCTTCAGCCCCGCCAGGAAGGCGATGAACTGCTTGCGGTTCACATGGCTGCGGTAGTTCTTGGTGGTGAGCAGGTAGGCGCCATCCACCTGGCCGCTGGCGATCTGGTTGAAGAACTGCTTGATCAGCGGGTTGATGCCGCGGGCGCTGAGCACCAGCTTCACCGCCGTGATCGTCCAGTAGAGGAGCAGGGCTCCACCCCCAGCCAGCAGGGCCTTGGTGCCGATGCTGTTGACCAGAGCCCAGTCCATAGGCCGTGCACACGCGGTTGAATGGCCCGTGAGTCTGACTGACTGCCCCGCCGGCGTGCCGCTCGAACCCCTGCTGCCGCTGTTCCACCGGCTCAACCGGGAGCATTTCGACGGCAGCCTGGCGCCCGATGGGCTGGCGCTGGTGAGCCTGCGCTGGAGCGATGGCCGGATGCGCCGCAGCGCCGGCCTGTATCGCTTCGGCCGCCATGGCGATGGCCGCGAGCTCAGCGAGATCGTGCTGTCGCGGCCCCTGCTCGACCCCCTGCCCCGCCAGGCCCTGCTCGGCACCCTCTGCCACGAGATGATCCACGCCTGGACCCACCGGGTGCTGCAGGTGCGGGAGGTGCATGGCCCCCACTTCCGTGGCCGCATGGCGGCGATCAACGCGGCCCAGGCCGACTTTGCGGTGAGTGTGCGCCACCACTACCCCCTGCCGGGGGAGGGGGCGCAGGCGGCGGCCCGCTGGCTGGCCCGCTGTCCCCGCTGCGGCATCACCGCCCCCTACCGGCGCCGGGTGAAGGGTCTGGCCTGCCGTGCCTGCTGTCAGCGCCACCACGGCGGCCTGTGGCACGTCAGTTGTCTGCTCGATTTTGTGGAGGCAACCGCACGCCAGCCCCGGCGCACGGATCCGACGTAACGTCAGCTCGCCCGTCTCGCCCATGCCCCCGGCCTGCCCCTGTGGCTGTTTTTTTCTGGAGTCTGGAGTGGAGCGGTGTGGCCATCACCCTGGTGGGCTTGGCCCGGGAGCGCTGGCTGGCCGCCCGGCGCCGGTAGCGTTGCGCCATGGCTGAGCGCTGGTCCGAGTCCTATCCCGACCGCCCCCGGCGCGGTGCGGATTCGTTGGAGCAGGGGTTGGATCGGTTGGTCACGGCGGGACGCCAATTGGTGGATGGGGTGTCCGGGGCTCGCCCGGGCTCGCGGGCTGGGGCGCGCGCAGCCGCCCCCGCAGCCTTGGCTCGCCCGCGCCTGGGCGACCTGGGCCGCTGGGTGGAGAACAAGCTCGACTGGATCCTGGAGGACGACGACGCCTGGCGCGAGCCCTGGCAGGCAGCCCAACCTCCCAGCCAGCCCTCCAGCCAACCTCCGTACCGTTCCGCTGGGCCCCGCGCTGAGGGGTCCCGGCGCCGCCCGCTGGAGGCGATTTCACGCCGCGGCCAGCGCCCCCAGCCCCCAGCCGCAGATCCCGCCCCAGCCCCTGCCAGCGAAGACTGGCCCGACGACACCAGCTTCTCCCGCCCGCGCTGGCAGCGTCCAGCCCAGCCCCCAGCCCGTCAGCCCCTGCCGGTCCAGCCCCAGCCGGCCGCCCCCCCCGGGCGACCCGTGCCCCGATCCAGTCGCCGCCGCCAGCCCTGACTAACCTGGCGCTACAGCGGAGATCAGCATGAGCAGCCTGGTAGTGGTGGGTTTCCCCAAGGCCGATGAGGCGGAGCAGGTGCGCCGCGAGCTGGCCGACATCCAGCGGGAGCAGTTGATTGCCCTCGAGGATGCGGTTGTGGTGGAGCACGACGGCGACGGCCAGGTGCACCTGCGCCAGGCCGTGAATTTGGCGGCGGCCGGCGCCCTGGGCGGCGGCTTCTGGGGCACCCTGGTGGGCCTGCTGTTCCTCAATCCCCTGCTGGGTGCGGCGGTGGGCGCCGGCGTGGGTGCGGCCTCCGGTTCCCTCTCCGACATCGGCATCAACGACGCCTTCATGCGCGAGCTGGGCGAAACCCTGCCGCGGGGCACGGCAGCCCTGTGTCTGCTGATCCGGGAGGCCACGGCCGATCGGGTGGTGGAGCGGCTACGGGTTCACGCTCCCCACGCCAAGCTGCTGCGCACCAACCTCAGCCACACAGACGAAGATCAACTGCGTGAGTTGCTGGAGCGTGCGGCCCGGCAGGCCGAGGCGCTGCGGCTGTCCTGACCCGCCGCCGGGGCACCTGGAAACTGCTGCCCCGCTGGCGCAGTTCCTTGTTCACCGGGCTCACCAGGTCGCTGGGCAGCTCCCGGGCCATGTCCTCAGCGGAGGTGCTCACCGCTGCCACGCCTGGCAGCAGCAGCTCCAGCAGGTCGGCCCATTGCTGAACCAGCCCATCAGGGCGAACCGGCTTGGGGGAAGCCATGGCACGAAGGCAAATGCTGCAGGCATGCTGCGGCAGTGCCGCCCGCTGTCAATCCGCCCATGTTGAGGCGCTGGCACATGGCACCGTGGCGGGCCCCAGCCAGCGCTCCAGCGCCGGTGAGAACACCTCCCGGATCACGGTGAGTGGTTGGCCGCCGCGGAAGAAGCGGTAGTGGCGGCTCCAGAAGGGACCGCTGCGGCCAAAGCCCTGCTCCAACCAGGGGGCGTCCACCTGGGCCAGGCCGTCCACCTCCCGGAACAGCTCGGCCCGGCCCGCGGTGAGGCTGTGCCAGATCGGCTGGTCGCGCTGCTGCAGGTGGGCATCGGCCTGGGTCTGGTTCCACCAGCTCTCCGCCCAGGCCAGGGTGCTGTCGCCACAGCGCAACCACACCTGGCGCCGCAGCAGGGGCAGGGCCAGCTCCGCCACCTCCGCGGGGGGCGGTGCGCTGGGGGGTGTGCCGGCCGCGGCCAGGGGGGGCGCCGGTTCCGGGCCCATGGCGATCACCTCAATCTGCACCGGCAGGCCACTGAGCGATTCCAGGTGGCGGGTGGGGCTGCCATCGCCCAGCAGCAGCAGCCGCCAGGGGCCGCTCAGGGGCAGGGGCAGGGTTTCGAGGCCGAGGGTCTCGACTCCGATGCCCCAGAGTTGGTGCAGGCGCAGCATCCGGTTCAGCCCAGGCCGTAGCCCAGCCTTCTAGCCAGGCGACCGCAGCGGCGGTGAACCAGCGCAATCTCCGCCGCGCTGAGCTGCTCGCCATAGCGGCCGCTGCTGTTGAACAGCGGCTGGTTGATCTGCTGGTTGCGGAGCTCCCGGTGGCCGGCGCCGGTCTCGCTATACCAGCTCACCTGCTGCTGGTGGTAGTGCAGCTGGGCGGGATCGAAGCCCAGCCCCAGCCTGGCCATCAGCTGCTCCAGGCAGGCCTGCGGATCGTCGACCAGATCCTCGTAGCGCAGCAGGGTGACCTGGGGGTGGTGGCGCCAACGGTCAACCCGGCCGTTGTCGTGGCGCCAGCGGCGCAGGGCCTTGCCGAAGCGGCCGTAGCGACGTTTCAGCGAGGCCACGCAGTCGCGGGGGTCGCGGCAGATCAGCACGATTCGGCTGGAGGGGGCGGCGTTGAGGATGAAGCCCAACTGCCGCACGTGCTTGGGGGTCTTCTCCACCCAGACGGAGGTACCGGCGGCGGCGCTGTCGCGCCAGAACCCTTCGATCGCCTGCCGGTAGCGGCGATAGCTGCCCTTTTTGGCCACGCCGGTTTCGCCCGGGATGGCATGGATACGCGGATGGGCCCCGATCAGTCGGGTGAGGATCGACGTGCCCGAGTGGCCACAGCCGCACACGTGAATCCCCCCGGGCAGGGGCGGTCGCCAGAGTCGCTGCATGACACCAGTCTGCTGGTCAGCCCCAGTGCTGATCGATCCAGGGCACGGGCATGGCAAAGCGCCTGAGGCCGCCCAGGTTGCCGCTGGCCAGCAGGCGCCGCAGGTGCGCCCGGCGCCCGCCGTAGGGGGGGGAATCGGGTTTCCACTTGCCGTCCTTCACATCGGAGGGGTTGGGCCCGCCGGGGAAGGTGATGATGCGGCTGCCAGCGGGCAGCCGGGCTGGCCGCAGGTAGCGCAGGGGCATCGGCCCGAGGCAGTGCAGGCGGAAGTGGCGGGTCCAGCCGCGGGGCCAGAACTGCAGCCGATCGCCGAGGCAGTGGCTGATGAAGTGCTGCTCGTAGCCGAAGCGGTCGGCGATCGCCTGGGGGTCGCGGCGGAAGCGCGCCAGGATCTCCGGGTGGGAGCCAATTGGGAAGCGGAACACCGAGGTCTGGCCCAGGCCGCTGAGGGGCCGGGCCCAGTTGCGCTCCAGGATCACGGCGCTGGGGTCGCCATGGCTGAAGTAGGGATCGAGATCGCCCACGATCACCGAGTCGAGGTCCACGAACAGGGCAGGGCCGCCCAGGCCGTCCAGCTGGGCGCCCCAGAGGGCCACCTTGCGCCACTTGCCCCGGGTGTTGGTCGGTTCCGCGCAGCCCAGCTCCGGTAGGGGCAAGACGCGTATGGCGGGGTCGAGGCCGCGGGGATCGTCGCTGAGACACACCAGCTGGAAGGGCGGGCTGAGGTGGCGGGCCAGCATCCGCTGCAGCCGATTCACATAGTCGGCGCCGTATTTGGTGCCCCATTTCATGCAGAGAACCAACTTGGTGGTGCTGCTGGCCTGGGGGCTGGGTTGCTGTCTCACGATGACTTGCAAATCAGTAGTGGAAGGCCTCGATCTCCCGGGCGCACACCGCTCGGATTCGCCGTTCACAGGCCCCATCCAGCACCTCCTGCCAGGGGCGCCGATCCCGGCGGAATTGACCCTTGGGCCGTTGCTGGGGCAGGGCCAGGGGCGTGGGCAGGGCGAGCCGTTCCGCCACGGCGGCCAGATCGGATTCAAGGTTTTCCTGGCGCAACATCAGGTCCACCACCGGTGTGTTGTCGATGGTGTAAATGGGCCAGTTGGAGATCTCACTGGCGGGGCAGTTGAGCAGGTAATCCTGGATCGATAGGGGTTGGCGTTGCTTGCGGGTGCGCCAGTAATAGCTGCTGATGGCCTTGTCGAAGGGGTTGCGTTCCACGCTGATCTTCAGGTAGTTCTGCCACACGTCGTCGGCGAGCTGGGCCTTCACGTCGGCGGCGGGGATGTGGTTGTAGAAGCGTTTTTTCAACTTGCCCCGGGTGATCAATCGCAGCAGATCGTGGTGGCCGT
>JAGYNF010000045.1 GCA_018400215.1 Cyanobium sp. M55B138
GACCTGCGCCCGCTCACCCCGGCCGACCACGACAGCCTGGTGGCGGTGTACCGGGATGCGGTCGAAAGCCAGGCCGGGGGGCTTTACAGCCCTGCCCAGGTGGAGGCCTGGGCCGGACACCCCGGCCGCAGCGGGGCACTGCGCCAACCCCTGCGGGAGGGCTTCGGGCTGGGCTCCGGCGCCACGATCGAAGCCTTCGGCATCCTGCACCCCGCCGACCGCCTGGCGCTGCTCTACTGCCGCGGCCGCTCCTGCCGCCAGGGCCGCTCCAGCGCCATCCTCGCCGCCCTGGAGCACCACGCTGCCCGCGCCCGGATCCCCCAGCTGCGCACTGAGGCCAGCCAGCTGTCGCGACCGCTGCTGGAACGGCGGGGCTGGCAGGTGGAGGCGGAGGAAACCGTGCTGTTCGCGGGGGAGTGGTTCCTGCGCTGGCGCATGATCAAGGGCCTCTGATCGGGCCCATGGCCGAAGCCCAGCTGCAGCAATTCCTGGAGAAAGTGCGCCAGCTGAACGCCTTCGTGGCCCTCAGCGAAGCCGATCCGAAGCTGCGGGCAGCCCTGCAGGACTGCAGCCACCATCACGAGGTGGTGGCGCTGGCGCGGCTGCATGGCTTTGAGATCGGCAGGCGCTGGGGCGATGGGCAAACCACCAGCAACCTGCTAAGCGGCCCCTGTCCAGCGGCTGGGGAGGAAGACACCAGCCTGCTGGCCGAGGGACCGGGCTGGCGGCTGGTGCGGATCCACTCCTGCCAGGCAGCCAGCCCGCCGGGCTTCTGGTACGACCAGCCCGAAGCGGAGTGGATCACCCTGCTGCAGGGCAGTGCCCGGCTGCGCTTTGCCGATGAAGCGGAGGCGCGGGAGCTGGGCCACGGCGACAGCCTGCTGATCAACCCCCATCGCCGTCACCGGCTCGAGGCGACCGACCCTTCCCCCGGATCCGTATGGCTGGCCCTGTTCTGGTGGGAGGCCTGCGCAACGTGAGCGAGCGCACCAGCCAGAAGGCCGCCGCCAGGGCCAGCACGGCCACACCCAGGCCCGCCAACAGCTGGGGCTTGCTCTCGGCCCCGGCGGGCAACACGATCACCTTCCGGGCCACGGCGGTCATGGCCGTGAGCAGCACCAGCTCGATCTGCACCACGTGGCGGCGCAGGTAGGAGGTGATGTTCTGCAGCACCTCCAGGGCAATCAACAGGTTGAGCAGGTCACCCAGCACCGTGTTGAGCTTGTTGCCCAGCCAGGGCGTGCCGGGCGTGGTGAGCGCCACCAGCACCTGGGCAATCAGCTGGAACGTGGCGGCGATCATCACCACCACCAACAGCACCCCCAGCAGCTTGGCCAGCTGCTGTTCGGCGCGGTCGATCACCACCAGATAGTTGGCGTCGTCGAAGACCCGCCGCACCCGCTTCGCCCAGACCGCCATGGGCTCCGTCAGTTTTTGAACAGATCAAACTGGGGCTTGGCCCTGGTATCGCCGGCGGGATTGACCAACTCGGTGTCACAGGTCACCGAACCATCCGGGGCGGTGACGCAGTTTTTCGGCTTCACCTCCGTGGCCGGACCGACGCCACTGCCCGGGCCCAGCAAAAAGCTCTCGCTCTGGGCCCGGGCGGGCACCGCCGCCCAGCAGAGGCTGGCCGCCAGCGGAATGGTCCACAATCCCTGGCGGATGGGCGATCTCTGGCGCACTGGGGCAGGCATCGCTGAGCAGAAACTGAGTTTGCCCAGTCTGCCTGGCGGCGGGCGCTCAGTTCTGCAGGTCGCCCCGGATTTCCTGCAGCAACAGGTCCAACTGGCCCAGCCCTGAATCCAGTTCGGGGGCCGCGGGGGCGCCATCCTCCCGTTGCCAGCTCTCCTCCACCGCACAGAGTTGCTCGGCCAGGCCCGCCAGGCCTTGCTGGCCGTAGGTGCGTTGCAGGGCATCCAGCAGCACCGGCATGCGAATCGAGCTGGCCTGCAGGGCCCGGCGCAGGTCGGCCTGGGTGCGGCCGGCATGGCGCAGCCAATCCTTGAGGAAGGCCTGCAGATCCTCGAGCTGCTGGTCCGTGAGGGTCGCCATGGCCATCAACGTCCCAGGGGGAACCAGCGATCCAGCCGGCGCTGGGCCCGCACCTGGATGGCCTCCGTGCGGTGGCGACTGCAGATGCCCAGCACCGCCGTGAGGGCCACCAGATCATCACTGAATCCCAGCACCGGGATGAAGTCGGGAACCAGGTCGATCGGCACGAAGAGGTAGGTGAGGGCAGCCAGCACCGTGAGCTTGGGGGCGGAGGGGGTCTGCGGATCGAGCAACAGCTCAACGCATTCCAGGGCGGGGCGGGCCAACTGGCGGCCGGCCCGCAGCAACAGCCGCCGCAGCACCCCCTCATCCACCACGCTGCTGTCCAGCACTTCGGCCTCAACGTCTGCTTCCATCCCCGGGGCCATGGCTGAATCAGGCGGCCAACCTCCTCATTGTGGAGGCATCACACCTCCACCAAGCCACTCTCAATTCCGGTTTTCCGCAACTTGCGCAGGGCCCGCTGCACCACCTGCCGGCAATATTCGCGGCTGCAGTTCAGCTGGCGGGCCACCTCGGCCAGGGTGCGCCATTCATGGCTGCCATCGAGGCCAAAGCGCAGCAACACCACCGTGCGCTCCTTCGGGGTGAGGCTGGCCCGATCCAGCAGGGTCCACACCGAGGCGGAGCGCTCGGCCAGTTCCGCCCGTTCCATCGGTGCCGGCTCGGGGCTGGGCAGCACATCCACCAGCTCGGAGGGGTCTGACTTCGACTTCACCACCCCCTGCAGGCTGACGGTGACGCTGCGCAGCTCACAGCCGAGCAAATCCTCCACCTCCGCCAGGGAGAGGTCGAGCACGCTGGCCAGTTGGTCGGCCGTGGGGGTGACGCCATGGCTCTGCAGATGGCGGGCCTTGGCCGCCCGCAGGCGCGTGAGCTTTTCATTCACGTTCACCGGAATCCGAATCGTGCGGCTCTGGGTGGAGAGGGCCCGGTTCAAGCCCTGGCGAATCCACCAGTAGGCATAGGTGCTGAAGCGGTGGCCCCGGGTGGGGTCGTATTTCTCCACAGCCCGGGTGAGCCCCAAGGTGCCCTCCTGGATCAGGTCGAGCAGCTCCAAACCCTTGTTCTGGTAACGCTTGGCCAAATTCACCACCAGGCGCAGATTCGCGGTGATCATGTGATTTTTGGCCCGCTCCCCCTGGCGCATGGTGCGCCGCTCCAGGTCGCTGTAGGTGCAGGCCGGACCGCTGCCCCCAGCTTCGCGGCAGCGGTCCTGGAGGACGGTCATCGCCTGCACCTTGCGCCCCAGGGTGAGCTCCTGCTCAGGGGTGAGCAACTGATGGCGACCAATTTCGCCGAGATAGTTGCTCAACGAGCTAGCCATTGATGATTTGCACAGTCTTTTGAAACTACGCAAGTTTTCGTTCAGAACGCAAACTGTCGGAAAAGCTTCCAACTTTGCCTTTGCTTTGCAATTGGCAAATCAGCACATCCACGACGTTGCCCTGAAAGCTTCATTCTTACTTCCGATTGTCGTAATCGCACGGCCCACGGTGGCCCCCCGCTACGGTTACACCCTTTGGGCTCCACTGCATGGACGGGTTTGCGGCCATACCCCCCGAGATCCTGAGCCGGGCCGGCGTGGCCTATGTGCATTACGTGAGCTTCATGTTCTGCTTCGGGGCCCTGGTGCTGGAGCGGCGGCTGATCAAGCCAAACCCCAACAAAGCGGATGCCACCGCGATGGTGATCACCGATGTGGTGTATGGCATCGCCGCCCTGGCCCTGTTGGTGAGCGGCATCCTGCGGGTGCTCTACTTCGGCCAGGGCAGCGCGTTTTACACCGAAAATCCCCTGTTCTGGTGGAAGGTGGGGCTCTACCTGGGCGTGGGGGCCCTCTCCCTCTACCCCACCGTGACCTACATCCTCTGGGCCATCCCGCTGCGCAAGGGCGAACTGCCCCAGGTGAGCGAGGGCCTGGCCAAGCGGTTGGGCTGGATTCTCAACATCGAGCTGGTGGGCTTTGCCCTGATTCCCCTGCTGGCCACCCTGATGGCCCGTGGTGTGGGCCTTCCCGCCGCAATCGCCGGCTGATGCGCTCCAGGTCCAGCGGGCTGGCCCTGGGCCTGGCGACTGCCCTGGCTGGCTTGACCTGGGGCCTGAGCCCCACGCCCGCCACGCAGGCCCAGGCCGGAATTCCCCCATCCTGCCCAGTCGCCACGGCGCTGGAGGTGCTGCCCCCCCCACCGCCTGGGCGGCCGGCTGGTCAGGTGGAGGGGGGGGAAGCCATCCCCTCAGGCAACGACTACCGCCAGCAACTGGCGAGCACCACCCTGGGCTGGCCCCGGCGGGACCATTGGTGCGTCTGGGTGGAGCCGGTGAGCAGCGCGGGGCCCGCCGCCCGCTGGGACGAGGCCTGGCTGGAGGCCGTGGAACGCGCCCTGGCCAGCTGGGCCGAGCTGGTGCCCATCAGCCGGGTGGCGAACCCCGAGCAGGCCCAGGTGCGCATCCTGCGGCGGCGACCACCCCTGCGCGGCGGGCGGGCCAGCCATGGTCGGGCGGAGCTGCAGCTGGTGGTGGTGCAACGGCAAGGGCAACGCCTGCTGGAGCCACAGGTGGCGGTGCAGATCAGCCCCGGCCAACGGCCCAGCGCCATGCAGGCCACGGCCCTGCACGAACTGGGCCACGCCTTCGGCCTCTGGGGCCACAGCGACCTGGCGGGCGATGCCATGGCGGCCGTGCCAGGCCCCACGCCGGTGCTAGAGCTCAGCCCCCGCGACCGGTCCACCTTTCTCTGGCTGCAACAACAGCCGGGGCTGGCGCCCCCCCCGACCGGCCGGGACGACTAGGCCGTTGCCACTGATTGCGAGCTGTTAAGCAGCGTCAAGTTCCTTGTGGGTTGGGGCGATCTCCGGCCTGGTCACGGTGCAGACCCCATACCTTCGCGTTTTGCGACTGCCTCCCCGATGCCCCTGCCGGTTCTGGCCACCAAGCCCCTCACCAACAATGCCCGGGTGAACAGCTTCCTCAGGGCCAACGAGGACTCCCTTCACCAGGGGGAGAGGGCCGCCACGGATGCCCTGATCGAGCAGGCCTATCGCCAGGTGTTCTTCCACGCCTTCAAGGTGGATCGCGATCCAGCGCTGGAATCGCAGCTGCGCTCCGGCCAGATCAGCACCCGCGAGTTCATCCGCCAGCTGCTGCGCTCCAACAAATTCCGCAACGACTTCTACCGCTGCAACAGCAACTACCAGGTGGTGGAGCAGGTGGTGGGCCGGGTGCTGGGCCGGCCGGTGCACGGCGACCAGGAGCGCATCGCCTGGTCGATCGTGATCGCCGAGCAGGGCCTGCCGGCCTTCATCGACGCCCTGATCGACTCGCCCGAGTATCTGGAGACCTTCGGCGAAGACCAGGTGCCCCACCAGCGCTCGCGGCTGCTGGCCGGCCAGGCGGTGGGCACCATGCCCTTCAACCAGCAGGCCCCCCGCTACAGCGCCTACTGGCGCGACACCATGGCCCGCCGCGCCCCCGCCGGCGGCGGCAGCGGCTGGGTTCCGGGAGCGGGCTGGCCCCGGCCGGCCTGGCTGGCCAACCAGCCCACCCCGGCGGTGCAGAACGCCTGGCGTTGGTTCGTGGCCACCGGCGGCTTCGTGCTCACCGGCTTTGTGATCTGGACGGCCCTGGCCATGCTCAGCACCGGCGCCCAGGGCTGATCACCAGCGTGCGGCGGGCCCTGCTCAACCCCGCCGCGGGGCCCCGCGGCGGGCCGCCAACACCCGCTGCACATCCCGCCAGCTCACGCCATGGTGGGCCAGGGCCACCTGCAGGTGGAAGAGGATGTCGGCCGCTTCTCCGGCAATCTCGGCGGCGACGCCGTCCTTGCAGGCCATCACGAATTCGGCGCTCTCCTCGCCGATCTTCTTGAGGATGCGGTTGTCGCCCCCCTCCAGCAGCTTGTTGGTGTAGCTGCCGGGTTCGGGGCAATCGCGGCGAGCCTCAATCACCCGCATCAGCTCGGTGCACACATCGGCTGG
This sequence comes from Cyanobium sp. M55B138, assembly GCA_018400215.1. Classification (GTDB taxonomy): domain Bacteria; phylum Cyanobacteriota; class Cyanobacteriia; order PCC-6307; family Cyanobiaceae; genus NIES-981. The sequence continues at coordinate 6,033 of JAGYNF010000045.1, forward strand.
CGGCGGAGCGGCGGCGGGGCCACCGGCCGTGGGCTCGGGCCCCTCCTCAAAGAAGCAGCTGCGGGCACCGGTGTGGCAGGCCACGTTGCCGGTCTGCTCGATGGTGAGCAGCAGCACGTCGGCGTCGCAGTCGTAGCGCAGGCCCAGCAGCCGCTGGGTGTGGCCACTGGTGGCCCCCTTGTGCCAGAGCTCCTGGCGGGAGCGGCTCCAGTAGTGCACCTCGCCACGGGTCAGCGAGTGGGCGATGGCCTCCCGGTTCATCCAGGCCACCATCAGCACGGCCCCGTCGAGCCAGTCCTGGGCCACCGCGGGAATCAGGCCATCGGCGTTGAAACGCAGGCCCTCGATGAAGGCCCCATCCGGCAGGCCAGGGGCAGGGGGCTGGAATGATGCTGACAAAGCCATTGCACTGCTGCTGTTTCGATCCTCTCCCATGTCGACACCGGCCCACACCTGCAGCAAAACCTTCAGCGGCTACCCCTGCACCCACCGCCAGTGGCGCCACAGCGGCCATTGCCGCTTCGTGCACGGCTACAGCCGCAGCTTCACGGTTTGGTTTCGGGCCACCGCCCTGGACGCCTGCGGCTTCGTGGTGGACTTCTCCAGCCTCCGGGAGCTGGAGGAGCGCCTGGCGGCGCAGTTTGACCACACCTTCCTGGTGGAGGCCGACGACCCCCTGCTGGCCAGCTGGCAGCAGCTGCACGAGCAGGGTGCCCTCAACCTGCGGGTGATGGTGAGCGTGGGCATGGAAGGCAGTGCCGAGCTGGTGTGGCAGTGGGCCAATGCCCTGTTGCAGGCGCGGGAGGCCGGCCGGGCCTGCTGCTTCAAGGTGGAGGCCCGCGAAAATGAGAAGAACGCCGCCGCCTACGAAGCCCTGCCGGCCTGGTTCGGTCGCTGAGCAGGCTTCGTAGCATTTGTTACGCCGGCGCGTATCCCCTGCACAGGGCGGGCGGCGTCCCGCCGATAGAAGGGAGGGGTCTCGGCCACCCCGTGTCAACGCTGATGCCCCTGCGCAAGCACCTGCAACGCATCGCCTCCGTGATAGCGGGCTCGCTGCTGGTTGCCAGCTGCCAGCCAAAGGCTGGCCAAGACAAGCAACTCACCCTCTACTCCGGCCGGGGGGAGCCGCTGGTGGCCCCGTTAATCGAGGCCTTCAGCCGTGAAACGGGCATCCAGGTGAATGTGCGCTATGGCGGCACCGCCGAGCTGGCCAACCTGCTGCAGGAGGAGGGCGGCAAGAGCCCCGCCTGCCTGTTCTGGGCCCAGGATGTGGCGGCCCTGGGAGCCACCAAACCCCTCTTCTCCCCGTTGCCCGCTGCGGTGACCAACCAGGTGGCGGCGATCTATCGCGACAAGGACGGCAAATGGACGGGCACGTCCGGGCGAGCTCGGTTAATCATCTACGCTCCGGATCGCCTCCAGCAGCAGGATCTACCCGCCACGATGGCCGAACTCACGGACCCCAAATACAAGGGCCGCCTGGCCGTGGCTCCCACCAATGGCTCCTTTATTTCCCATGTGGCTGCCCTGCGCAAAAGCGAGGGGGATGGGGCCGCCAAAGCCTGGCTGGCGGGGATCAAGGCCAACAAGCCCGTGATTGTGAGCAACAACACCGCCCAACATCAGGCCATCGCCGACGGTGAAGCGGATCTGGCCTCCACCAACAACTACTACCTGGGCCGCTTCAAAGCTCGCGACCAGAATTTCCCGGTGGCCCAAGCCCAATTCAAACCCGGTGATATCGGCAATTTAATGATGGTTGCCGGGGTTGGGATCATGGAAAGCTGCAACAACAAGCCTGCGGCCAAGAAGTTTGTTGAATTTCTGATCAGCCCTGTGGCCCAGCAGTATTTCATGAGCAACACCTACGAGTATCCCGTCACTGGTGTTGCCATCATTCCCGAAGGTGCGGCGGGAATTGATTATCAAACGGCGACGGCCAATGCCCCAGCGATTGATCTCAACGATCTCACCGATATGCAGGGCACCCTGGAGCTCATCAATCAGCACCTCAACTGAGCCCATGCAGGTTGGTTCGGCGGCCCCCATCCCCTCAGGGCGCTCGGTTGGGGTCAGTATGACCAGGCTGCTGTTCAGTGGCCTGGGGGCGGCCGTGGCCGCGCTGCTGCTGCTGCCGCTGCTCTACCTCGTGCTGCGGGCCAGCGAGGCCGACCTCGCCCAGGTGGTGGCACTGCTGTGGCGGCGGCAGATTCTGGATCTCCTGGCCAACACGGCGGCACTCACCGCTGGCGTGTTGGTGCTCAGCACGGTGCTGGCCCTGCCGCTGGCCTGGCTGGTGAGCCGCACCAATCTCACGGCCCGCCGCTGGCTCAACCTGCTGGCGGTGCTTCCCCTGGCCGTGCCCGGCTACGTGATGGCCTATGCCCTGATTGGCCTATCGGGCCACTACGGCTTCCTCAATCAAACCCTGGGGATCACCATTCCCAGGCCGGAAGGATGGTGGGGCGCCACCCTGGCCCTCAGCCTCTATTGCTATCCCTATCTCTACTTGAACCTGCGGGCCGCCTTTGCCGGCCTGGAGGCCAACCTGGAGGAGACGGCCCGCTCGTTGGGGTCCTCCCATCGGGATGTGTTCCTGCGGGTCACGCTGCCCCACCTGATGCCCGCCCTGCTGGCTGGCTGGATGGTGGTGGGCCTCTACGTGATCGGCGACTTCGGCGCCGTGGCATTGATGCGCTATCGGGTGTTTTCCTATGTGATCTATCAGCAATATGCGATCGCCTACGACCTGCTCTATTCGGCCTGGCTGTCGCTGATGTTGATCGCCATCGCCCTGGTGGTGGTGTGGGCGGAAGGGCGGCTGCGCGAGGGGCGGGTGTTCAGCGGCACCGGCTCCGGTGCCAGCCGGCCGCTGGCCCGGCTGCGCCTGCCGGCCTGGGGTCAGGTTGCCGGCCTGGGGTTTGGGCTGGTGGTGGCCGCCGCCGCCCTGGGGCTGCCCGTGGCGGTGCTGAGCTTCTGGATCAGCAAGGGGGTGCCCGACGCCAGCTGGCAGGAACTGCTGCGCAGTTTTGGCCAGTCCCTGGCGGTGGCCGCACCGGCGGCCCTGGTCGCCGCCGTGCTCGCCATTCCGGTGTCGGTGCTGGCCGTGCGCTTCCCAGGCCGATTCAGTCGGCTGATCAACCGGCTGGCCTTTGTGGGCTATGCCGTGCCGGCGGTGGCCTTTGCCCTGGCCCTGGTGTTCTTCACCCTGCGCAGTGCCACCTGGCTCTACCAGACCTACGGCCTGCTGGTGGGGGCCTATGCCCTGGCGTTTCTGGCCCTGGCGATCGGCCCGATCCGCAGTGCCCTCTACCAGGCGCGCCCCTCCCTGGAAGAGGCCGCCCGCTCCCTGGGCCATGGCCCGGTGAGCAGCTTCCGGCGGATCACCTTGCCGGTGATCCAGCCTGGCCTGGTGGCCGCGCTGGTGCTGGTTTTCGTGACGGTGATGAAGGAACTGCCGATCGCGTTTCTGCTGGCGCCGCCTGGATTTCGGCCCCTCTCGATCCAGATGTTCTCACGCACCTCGGAGGGGATGCTGGTGGACGCCGCCCCCTATGCCGCCGCAATCATCGCCTTCTCCGCCCTGTTCGTGGGCATCGTGCTGCGGCGGGACCGTGACCACAGCCGCCCCATGTCGTCCCACCGCGCCTGAGTCACCACCCCCATGAGCCTCCCTCCCCTCCTCGATGTTGACCAGCTGAGCCGGCGGTTCGTCGCCGGCCCACCGGCGGTGGATCGGGTGAGCTTCAGCCTGGCCCCGGGGGAACTGCTGGCCCTGCTGGGTCCCTCCGGTTGCGGCAAGACCACCACCCTGCGGCTGATCGCCGGCTTCGAGCAGGCCGACCAGGGCACGATCCGGCTGAACGGCCAGGCCATCACCGACTGGCCGCCCGAGCAGCGCGGCTTCGGCCTGGTGTTCCAGGACTACGCCCTGTTCCCCCATATGAGCGTGGCGGCGAATG
>JAGYNF010000046.1 GCA_018400215.1 Cyanobium sp. M55B138
GCCGGAGCCACCAGCGGGTGCTCCGGGGCCAGCACCACATAGCTGGCGCCGAAGATCGTGTCGGGCCGGGTGGTGAACACGGTGATGCGCTCTCCGGTGTCTGCGCCTTCGGCATCCAGGACCGGGAACTCCAGCTCGGCGCCGGTGCTGCGGCCGATCCAGTTGGCCTGCATGGTGCGCACCCGCTCCGGCCAGCCCGCCAGCTTGGGCAGGTCGTCGAGCAGCTGGTCGGCGTAGGCGGTGATCTTCAGGAACCACTGGCGCAGCTTGCGCTTCTCCACCAGGGCGCCGGAGCGCCAGGAGCGCCCCTCGCTGTCCACCTGTTCATTGGCCAGCACCGTCTGGTCGATCGGATCCCAGTTCACGGTGGCCTCCTTCTGGTAGGCCAGGCCAGCTTCCAGAAACTGCAGGAACAGCCACTGGGTCCAGCGGTAGTAATCGGCGTGGCAGGTGGCCAGCTCCCGGCTCCAGTCGATCGAGAGGCCCAGCCGCTGCAGCTGGGACCGCATCGCGGCGATGTTGCGGTCGGTCCAGGCGCCCGGCTCCACCCCGCGCTCGATCGCCGCGTTCTCGGCCGGCAGCCCGAAGGCGTCCCAGCCCATCGGGTGCAGCACGTTGCAGCCGCGCATCCGCTGCACCCGGGCGATCACATCGGTGATCACGTAGTTGCGCACATGGCCCATGTGCAGATTCCCCGACGGATAGGGGAACATCGACAGGGCATAAAAAGATCTGTCGCCCCCCTCCGCGGATGCGGGGGTGGCATCGGCCCCGGCGGCCTGCCAATGCTGCTGCCAGCGCTCCTCGATGGCCTGGGGTTGGTAGCGGTCGCTCTCGCTCACGACAGGCCAGTCGATAGGCCTGTGATCGTGCCATAGGCAGGATCAGGCCAGGGCACGCACCACCGTGACCGCATTGCGGTTGATCAGGGTGAGGGGCCGGCCATCCCCGGGGTCGAGGGCGAAATACTGGAGGTCTTGCCACAGCAGCACCCCCTCATGCTCGTGGCCGTCGATCACCCGGAGTGCCACCGGGGCCTTGTGACGGATCAGCTCCTGGAGATGCCGAATGCTGGGCTGGGCCGTATCGAGCGTCGGCGAGCGGCGTTCGAGAAAGCTCTGCATAGGATTCGCATCAGGCTGCGGTCGTCTCCATCGTGCTCCAGTTCAGCAAATATCAGGGTCTGGGAAACGATTTCCTCATGGTTGACGGTCGCGCCGATGGCGCCGACGACAGCCTTGGCCTCACAGACGAGCGGGTGCAGCGGCTCTGTGATCGCCGCTTCGGCGTGGGTGCTGATGGCGTGATCCTGGCCCTGCCACCCCAGCGGGGCGGCGAGCTGCGCATGCGCATCTTCAACGCGGATGGCACGGAACCCGAGATGTGCGGCAATGGCATCCGCTGCCTGGCCCGCTTCCTGGCGGACAGCGACGGTGATCCAGCCGGTCGGTCGTGGCAGATCGAAACCCTGGCTGGCACCATCGTGCCCAGCCTGGAGGCCGATGGCACCATTCGGGTGGACATGGGGCCTCCGCTGCTGCAGCCCGCCCAGGTGCCCACCACCCTGGCGTTGGGTGAGGCCGGCATCCCCCAGGGAGAGCTGGAGGTTCACGGCGAGCGCTTTGCGGTGGGGGCGGCCGGCATGGGCAATCCCCACGTGGTGATCCCGGTGGAGAGCGTGGCCGCCATCGACCTGGACCGGCTTGGCCCGGCCCTGGAGTTGCACCCCGCCTTTCCCGCCAAGGTGAACGTGCATTTTGTGGAGGTGGTGAGCCCCGAACACCTGGTGATGCGGGTGTGGGAACGGGGCGCCGGCCCCACCCTCGCCTGTGGCACGGGCGCCTGCGCCACCCTGGCGGTGTGCCATCGGCTCGGGCTGGCGGCCCGCAGCGCCCGGCTCGATCTGCCGGGGGGCCCCCTCTGGATCGACTGGGATTCCACCAGTGACCACCTGTTCATGACCGGGCCCGCCGAGGCCGTGTTCGATGCCGTGATCACGCCCCAGCTGTGGGGCGAGGACGCCCTGCCGGCGTCTGCCCCCGCCATGGAGCCCCATCAGCCCCTGGAGCCCCGCCAAGCCCTAGACATCGACTGCGCCACCGCCTGTGTGAACGGCTGCGTGCGGCCCGAGGCCTGTGCCTCGGCCGAGGCCCGCGCCCAGGTGGATGCCCTGCTGCGGGGCCGTTCCCTCGACGACCTGGTGGCCCTGGCCACCCAATCCCTTGAGGCCCGCACCCGGGCCCGCTTTGCCCGTGACACCGGTCTGGATGGCTAGGTGAGCGGCGTCTACCTCGATGCCAGCGCCACCACCCCCCCCGCTGCGGAGGTGATCGCAGCGATGGCGGCGGTGCAGGCCCAGGCCTGGGCCAACCCCTCCAGCCTGCATGGCTTTGGCCTGGCCGCCGCCGAGGCCCTGGAGCGGGCCCGTTGGCAGTGCGCTAGCCACCTGGGCTGCAGGCCCCAGGAGCTGGTGTTCACCTCCGGAGGCACGGAGTCGATCCACCTGGCCCTGGTGGGGGCTGCCGCCTGCCTGCCGGTGGGGCGGCTACTGATCTCAGCGGTGGAGCATCCGGCCACGGAGGCCGCCGCGCTGCAGCTGCAGGCCAGGGGCTGGCAGATCCAGCGGTTGCCGGTGAACCGGGAGGGCCTGCTCGACCAGGCCCAGCTGGCGCAGGCCCTGGAGCCGCCCACCCGACTGGTGTCGTTGATCTGGGGGCAGAGCGAGGTGGGCAGCCTGCAGGATCTGCAGGCGCTGGGCGGCCTCTGTCGCCGGGCGGGCGTGCCCCTGCATGTCGATGCAGTTCAGGTGGTGGGCCACTGCGCGGTTGACTTCAACAGCCTGCCGGTGGAGCTGCTCAGCCTGGCGGGGCACAAGCTTCAGGGTCCGCGCGGCATTGGGGCCCTGTTGGTGCGGGAGGGTCTGGCGCTGCAGGGGGTGTTCGGTGCTGGCGGCCAGGAGGGGGGTCGGCGGGGCGGCACGGAGGCGGTGGTGCTGGCGGCCGGGCTGGCGCGGGCCCTGGAGCTGGCCCAGGCACAACAGTGCGGCCCGGGCGAGCGCGATCCCCTGGCCAAGCTGCGGGATGGCCTGCTCGATCCGCTGCTGAGCCTGCCGGGGGTGCAGCTCACGGGACCGGATCCCCGCCGCGCCGCGGCCCGACGTCTGCCCCACCACCTCAGCCTGTTGGTGGGCACGGAAGGGGGCCAACCCCTCAGCGGTCGGGCCCTGGTGCGTGAACTCTGGCGGGAGGGCTTTGCCGTGAGCAGCGGCTCCGCCTGCCATAGCAGCGGCAGCGCCGCCAGCGCCGTGCTGATGGCCCTGGGATTCAGCGAGGCCCAGGCCGCCAGTGGCCTGCGCCTCAGCCTGGGGCCCTGGCTCACGCCGGCGGATCTCGCTGGGGTGCCGGCGGCCCTGGCGCGAGCGCGCCAGCGGCTCGCATCAACCCCGTAGGGTCGGGCCAGTTTGGGCCTCAGCCATGCTGCCCGCCGACCTGCGCAGCGCCGAGGGCCAGGCCCTGGCCGCACTGCTGGCCGCCCTGCCAGCCCAGACGCGGGGGCGTTGGACGGTGGACCTGCGCTTTGAAGGGCTGCGACTTCTGCCCGTTGCCCTGCGGTTGGCCGAGGGCCTACGGGCCAGTGCCGTGGCGGTTCGTCTGCTGTTTCCCGATGCTGGCGCCGCCGCCCTGGCCCGACGGGACGCGCCGGCCCTTGCCGATGCGATCGTCGATTTCCGCGGCCAGATGGCCCAGCCCTCGGCCGCCAGCGATGCGGTGCTGCTGGCGGTGGGCCCAGCCCCAGCGGATTACGAGGCCTTTGAGCAGCTCTGCAGCGCCCAGCCTGGCTCCGTGGTGATGCTCAACGGCAGCCTCGAGGATGCTGCCGTGGGTATCGGCAGCGTGGCCCGCGAACGGCGGCGGGGCTTCCTCAGCCAGTGGCTGCCAGCCTATGCACTGCAACCGCTGCAGGGCTCGGCCCTCCGTCTCGCCTATCCGGGGGCCTGGGAGCTCTATCGCCAGGACGCCGACGGCTTCCGGCTGGCGGCGCGCTTTGATCAGAAGCCCGATTTAGAAACCCAGTTGGAGGCCCTGGCCGGTGAGGGCGGTGCGGGGGTTGGCGGCAACCTGCGGGCCCTGGATGCCTTCATCGAGGGCCTGCGCAACTGACCCAACTGGCCCCATCCGGCCGATCTCCTTACACTGCAGCATCGTTGCAGCTGCCGATGGCCGCCCAATCCCCCCAGGGACCATCCCGTCGCTGGAGCCTGGTGGACCTGGCGGCAGGCGCTGCGGTGCTGCTCGCCGCAGGCGGGGTGATCTGGAGCCCGAAACTCTCCGGGGCGGTGGCCCAGGCCACCGGAGCCCTGGTGCCTGTTGAGGTCTCCGTGGACGTGCGGGGCATTCCCGTCGCCGATCCCAATGCCCTGATCGAGGCGGCCCGCCAGGAGGGGCGCCTGGCCATTGTGATTCGCAACCAGCCCCACGGCAGCGTCAAAGTCGCCGGGATTCAGCCCCTGCAGCGGCGGCTGGTGGCGGTTCAGCCGGATGGTTCGGTGGTGACCGCCAGGGATCCGAACCAGAGCGACTTCACCACCCTGGATGCCCGCTTTCTGCTGGAGGGGCAGGGGCGGCGGGTTGGTGGCGGCGTGGTGTTTGGCAACCAGAACCTCAAGGTGGGGGCCCCGGTTGAAATCGAAGGGAACGGTTTCCGCGTCACCGGCACGGTGACGGGCATTGCGGTCGATCGGGGTTGATGCCATGACCCGCCCACGGCGCCACGTCTTGCCACGTCTGGGCCTGCCACGCCTGGGCATCGGCCTGGTGCTTTTGCCGGCCCTGGCTTCGGGCCAGGCCCTGGCCCAGGTGAGTGTGCCCGCGCCGCAGTCCGGCCCGGGGTTGCCGATCCCCTTTGCCAGCCTGCCGCCACCGCCGCCGGCGGTGGGCCTGCCGCTGCTGCAGGGGCAGGTGAGCTGTCCTGCCCTGCAGCAGCGGCTCCAGGCCAATCTCGGCGCCGCCAGTGCGGCCTGGAGTGTGAGCGTGGCCGATGCCCGCGGCCGCCTGCTGGCCGAGGTGAATGGGCTGCAACCGCGGGTGCCGGCCTCGAACCAGAAGTTGGTGAGCACGGCCTTCGCCCTCGACCGCCTCGGCCCCGATTACCGGCTCTCCACCCGGCTGTGGCAGTTGCCGGATGGCAGCTACCGCCTCACCGGGGAAGGGGACCCTGATTTGGCCCTACCCCAGCTGCAGCGTTTCGCCAAATTGGCCCTGGGCTCCGGCGGCAGCAGTGGCACCAGCTCCGGACCCGTGCGGTTGGAGCTGGCTGAGGAGTCCCGCCAGGATTGGTGGCCCAGGGGCTGGCATCCGGCCGATCGCACCTATGCCTATGGGGCACCGATCACCCGCCTGGCCGTGACCAGCAATGCCATTCACGATGCGGTGATGAATCCGCCATCGCGGCTGCAGACCCTGCTGCAACGCTCGGTGGACCAGCAGGGCGGTCGAGCCCAGCTCACCCTGGTGTCGGCCCGCAGCCCCCTGCCCGGCGATGCGGTGCTGCTGCACGTGGAGCCCTCGGCACCGATGCACAACCTGCTCAGCCTGGCCAACAGTGAGAGCCATAACTTCACCGCGGAGGTGCTGATGCGCCAGGCGGCCGGCAGTTGGGATCTGCAGCAGGCCCAGCGCAGCACCCAGCAGTGGCTGATGGCCCAGAGCTTGCCCCTGCAGGGGGTGCGCATCGCCGATGGCAGTGGACTCGACCGGGCCAACCGCCTCACCAGCCGGTTCCTAGTGGCGTTGCTGATGCGGATGGATCAGCATCCCTACGGCCGCAACTACCTGGCCTCCATGGCCGTGGCGGGCCAGCGGGGCACGCTGCGCAACCTCTACACCGGCAGCACCCTCCAGGGGCGCTTCTACGGCAAAACCGGCACCCTCACGGGTGTGCGCTCGATCAGCGGCGTGCTGCTCACCACCGATGGCCCCCGCTACGTGAGTGCGATCGCCAATGGCGCCGGCAGTCCGAACACGGTGATTGGGCAGGTGCTGCGCTCCGTGCAGGAGACCAACCTCTGCCCAAGCTGAGCACCGCCTTCAGCCAGCCAGTTGGCGCAGGGTGTTGGCCACGCGGCGTCGCTTGCTCTGGGGGCCGCCGCCGCCCTGGCCGGAGCCAGGGCCATCCTTCGGCGCATCTGTGGCACCGGCTGCAGCGGGCACCTGCAGCCGCACGAGTTCCCGCCGGCCGGCCATCACCACCTGGCCCAGTTCCTTGAGCCGCCCCTCCAACTCGCCGAGCACCTGTTCGGCATAGCGGTTGGCCCCCTCACTGACCCCATTGGCCTCCTGGCGGCTGCGGGCCACCAGTTGGTCACATTGCTGCTGGGTCTGCTGGCGAAACTGGAGGGCGTCGTTCTGGAGGCGTTCGGCCTCAGCCTGGCTCTCCCGCTGCACCCTGAGGCCCTCCTGGCGGATCTGCTCCAACTCGACCATCGCCTGCTGCCGATTGCGTTCGTGCTGCTCCAGCAGCAGCCGATTGCGTTCGGCTGCCTCCTGTTCCAGCTGTTGGCGGCGGCTGGCGAATTGCTGCTCCATCTGGGCCATCCGGCCCTGGTGCTCCTGTTCGGCCTTGGCGGCCTGTTGGCGCCCTTGCAGCAGCAGCTGCTCACACTGCTGGCGGGCCTGTTCGCGCATCTCTCCCACCTGCCGTTCTGCCTCCTGGCGAACCGAGGCGTTGTTGATCAGCTGCTCCCGTTCCCGCTGGGCGGTGGCCACGATTTCCTCGGCCTGGCGCCGAGCCTGGACAATGAACTCCTCCCGCTGGCGAATCAGCTCCGCCGCCTGGGTGATCTGGGCGGGCAGGGCCTCCCGCACCGCATCCATCACCTCGATGGCGTCCTGCTCATTGACGAGCCGCCCACCGCTGAATGGAACGCGGGTGCCCTCCAGCACGACCTCCTCGAGCTGGTCAAGCTGGTCAAGCACGGTGATGCTGGTTTCAGCCATCGCTGCCCCTGGTCGATTCGCTCCGATTAAAAAGCCTCGCCAGGTCCTGTGCCACACCTTCGGGTACCAGATGGCCCACATCGCCACCGAAACGGGCCACCTCCTTCACCACCGAGCTGCTCAGAAAGCTGTGCTGCACGGCCGTGGCCAGAAACAGGGTCTCCACCGCCGGCGCCAGGCTGTGGTTGGTGTGGGCGATTTGCAGTTCGAATTCGAAATCACTCAGTGCCCGCAGGCCCCGCAGGATCACACCGGCGCCGTAATGGCGGGCAAAATCGACGGTGAGGCCATCGAAACTGCCCACCTCCACGCCCCCCAGGTGGGCGGTGGCCCTGCGGATCTGCTCGAGCCGCTGCTCGAGGCTGAAGGCCGGCGTTTTGCTGGGGTTCTGCAGCACCGCCACCACCAGCCCGTCAAACAGGCGGGCCGCCCGTTCGATCAGGTCGAGGTGGCCCAGGGTGAGGGGGTCGAAGCTGCCGGGATAGAGGGCGCGCATGGCGGCCAGCCTATGGGGCCCCTGCCCGTTTCTAGAGTCAACTCCGTTGCCGGCGCATCTGCGCTCCCTGTTCGCCATGGCCCCAACCGTCAGCCTCAATGCCGAAGCCAAAAAGGCCCTGCTGCGCAAAATCCCCCACGGGGTGTTCATCTGTGGGGTGGCCGAGGGCGAGGAGGTGAACGGCTTCACCGCCAGCTGGGTGACCCAGGGCAGTTTTGAGCCCCCCCTGGTGGTGATGGCGGTGCGGGCCGACAGCACCAGCAACGGCATGATCCAGCGCACCGGCCGCTTTTCACTCAACGTGCTCAAGGCCGACCAGAAGGATCTGGCCGCCGTGTTCTTCAAGCCCCAGAAGGGGGTGGGGGGCCGCTTCGATGCCGCCCCCTTCAGCCTGGGGGAGCTGGGCCTGCCGATCCTCACCGATGCGGTGGGGGCCGTGGAATGTGAGTTGGTGGGGCAGGTGGCCCATGGCGACCACACCGTGTTTGTGGGTGAGGTGAAGGCCGCCACCCTGCACGCCGACGGTCCTGCCCTGGACCTGGCCAGCACCGGCTGGCAATACGGCGGTTGATGGCCGGTCTGCGGCGCCCGGCATGAGCGCCCTGCCCCTGCTGCAGCAACCGGATCGCCTCAAGGCCCGGCTCAAGGAGGTGCCCTCCGAGCCGGGTTGTTACCTGATGCGCGATGGGGAGGACCGCATCCTCTACATCGGCAAGGCCAAGGTGCTGCGCACCCGCGTGCGTAGCTACTTCCAGAGTGGCAGCGGCCATGGCCACAGCCCCCGCATCCGGCTGATGGTGCGGCAGGTGTGCGAGATCGAGTTCATCGTCACCGACAGCGAAGCCGAGGCCCTGGCGCTCGAGGCCAACCTGATCAAACAGAACCAGCCGCACTTCAACGTGCTGCTCAAGGACGACAAGAAATATCCCTACCTCTGCATCACCTGGAGCGAGGCCTATCCGCGCATTTTCATCACCCGCCGCCGCCGCTTCCGCTCCCCCCTGGATCGCTTCTACGGCCCCTATGTGGACGTGGGTCTGCTGCGCCGCACCCTCGCCCTGGTGAAGCGGGTGTTTCCCCTGCGCCAGCGGCCCCAGCCGCTCTACAAGGAGCGCACCTGCCTCAACTACGACATCGGCCGCTGCCCGGGGGTGTGCCAGCAGAAGATCAGCTCCGAGGGTTACCACCGCACCCTGCGCCAGGTGGCGATGGTGTTCCAGGGGCGCAATGGGGAATTGCTGGAGCTGCTGCAGGAGCAGATGCAGCGCTACGCCGAGCGGATGGATTACGAGAGCGCCGCCCGGGTGCGCGACCAGCTGCAGGGCCTCGACACCCTCACCGCCGACCAGAAGATGAGCCTGGGCGACAGCTCGGTGAGCCGCGATGTGCTGGCCCTGGCGGCCGACGGGCGGGTGGCGGCGGTGCAGCTGTTCCAGATGCGGGCTGGCCGGCTGGTGGGGCGGTTGGGTTACACGGCCGATGCCAATGCACTGGAGCCGGGCCGCATCCTGCAGACCGTGATCGAGGAGCACTACAGCCAGGTGGAGGGGGTGGAGATTCCCCCCGAGTTGCTGGTGCAACACGCCCTGCCCCAGCAGGCCCTGATCGAGGCCTGGCTGGGGGAGCTGCGCGGCCGCAAGGTGAAGCTGGCGGTGCCCCAGCGCCAGCAGAAGGCCGACCTGATCGAGCTGGTGGTGCGCAACGCCAGCTATGAGCTGCAGCGGGCCCAGCGGGCCAGCGAGCAGAACCTGCTGGCCACGGAAGACCTGGCCCAGCTGCTCGATCTCACCAGCCCGCCGCGGCGGATCGAGGGCTACGACATCAGCCACATCCAGGGCAGTGACGCGGTGGCGTCCCAGGTGGTGTTCATCGATGGCCTGCCGGCCAAGCAGCATTACCGCAGCTACAAGATCCGCAGTGCCGCCGTGCGCGCCGGCCACTCCGACGACTTCATGAGCATGGCCGAGGTGATCCGGCGCCGCTTCCGCCGTTGGTCCCAGGCCAAGGCCGACGGCGCCGACCTGGCAGACCTGCGCCGCACCGCCGGCACCGCCCTGCACACCGCCGGCATGAACGACTGGCCCGATGTGGTGATGATCGACGGCGGCAAGGGCCAGCTCTCGGCGGTGATGGAGGCCCTGCGGGAGCTGAACCTGCACGAGGAGCTGGTGGTGTGCTCCCTGGCCAAACAGCGGGAGGAGGTATTTCTGCCCGGGGCCAAGCAGCCGCTGGAGAGTGAGGCCGACCAGCTGGGGGTGCAG
>JAGYNF010000047.1 GCA_018400215.1 Cyanobium sp. M55B138
GTCTCTGGACCGTGGTGAGTGCCTTGGAAATGGGTGTGCCGGTGCCCACGATCTACGCCGCCCTCAACGCCAGGGTGCTCAGCTCCCTGCGGCAGGAGCGCCTGGCGGCGGCCTCGGTTCTGCCCCCACCTGCGCCGCACCACTTTGATCTGGGATCGAGCGACGACGCCATGGCCCCCCTGCGGGACGCCTGCATCGCCGCCAGCATCGTGAGCTATGGGCAGGGCATGGCCCTGCTGCAGGAGGCCTCAAAACTGCACAATTACAACCTCGATTTTGCGGCCATCGGCCAGATCTGGAAGGGTGGCTGCATCATCCGTGCCCGTCTGCTGCAGCGGATCCAGAACGCGTACACCGCCAATCCCACCCTGCCGAACCTGATCCTCGACCCCTGGTTCGCCGACCAGATCAACCGGCGGCTGCCCGGCCTGCGCCAGGTGGTGGCCGGCGCCGCCCTCGCCGGGATTCCGGTGCCCTGCCTGTCGAGCAGCCTCGATTACATCGACAGCTACCGCAGCGGACGGCTGCCCCAAAACCTGGTGCAGGCCATGCGCGATTGCTTTGGCTCCCACACCTACGAGCGGGTCGATCGCCCGGGCAGCTTTCACACCGAGTGGCTCGACTGAGGAACTGCCATGCGTCCGTCCTCCCCTGCCCCCCAGCTCGTTGTGCTGGAGACGGCCGATGCCCTGGCCAGGCGCTGCGCCGAGGCGATCGCCTCAGCCATCGACCTGGCCCTGGCCCAGCGGGATCGCTGCCAGATCGCCCTTGCCGGCGGCACCACCCCCGCTGCCGCCTACCGCTACCTCGGCCAGCAGCACCTGCCCTGGGAGCGGGTGGATCTGCTGCTCGGCGATGAACGCTGGGTGAGGGCCGATGACCCCGCCAGCAACGCCCGCCTCATCCGCGACACCCTGATGGCGCCGGGGCCCGCCCATGCCGCCTGCCTGCATGCCGTGCCCACCGACCTGGCCAGCCCCGAGCAGGGCGCGGCGGCCTACGCCGCCACCCTCAGCCAGCTGTGCGGTGGTGATCCCCCCGTGCTCGACCTGGTGTTGCTGGGCCTGGGTGACGACGGCCACACCGCCTCCCTGTTTCCGGGTACCGCCGCCACCCGGGAGCGGCAGACGAGCGTGACCGTGGGGGATGGCAAGGGGCTGGCCCGCATCACCCTCACGGCCCCGGTGTTGTCGGCGGCGCGGCAGGTGGTGTTCCTGGTGAGCGGCACGGCCAAACGCCAGGCCCTGGCCCGGCTGCTGGATCCGGCTGAATCCCCCGAGCGCACCCCCGCTCGCCTGGTGCAGCCGGCCACAGCCCCCCTCGTGCTCGCCGACAATGGGGCTGCCCTGCCCTGACACCGTGCTCCAGATCCTCTCCGGTGCCGGATTCAGTGGCTGGCATGCGCTCAACGACCGCATCATGGGGGGCCGCAGCAGCGGCGAATGCCGTGTCGATGCGAGCGGCCTCACCTTTGACGGCGAGGTGGTCGCCGAGGGCGGTGGCTTCATCAGCTGCCGATCCCCCCTCTTTTCGCCTCCCCTCGATCTCTCCGGCTACACCGGCCTGGAGCTGGTGCTCTCGGGCGCGGGTCGGCGCTTCAAGCTGGCGGTGGCCTGCGCCGATGGCGCGGCCGGTCTCACCGAGCTGATCCCCGGTGGACTGCGTTGGGTGCGGGAATTCGGCACCGAGGCTGAGGGGTACAGCCGGGTGCGCATCGGCTTTGATCAGCTCACAGCCTCCCTGCGGGCCCAGCCGATCGAAAAGCTGCCGCTGGGGTTACCGCTGCGCTTCGATGCCTCACGCATCACCCGGCTGCAGCTGCTGCATTCACGCTTCGGCGATGACGGCGGTCCCAACCCTGGCTTTCGGGCCGGCCCCCTGCATCTGGTGATCCAATCCATCCATGCCGTTCCCTGACGACCTAGTCCGGATGGTGGCGGCCGCTGCCGATCTCTGCCGCAAGCCCTTGCGCCATGCGGTGATCCCTAGCCCGGCAACTGAGGACGCCGGCCCGACCTCCGGGCTGCAGGAGCTGGACTGTGGCTTTCGATTGGAGGTGCGCTCCCCAGAGGGGGAACGGTTGCTGGATGACGATCTGGAGCTGGAGCTGTATCGCAGCGGCCGAGATCTCAACATCACCCTGGGCTGGAGCGATGACAGGCGCCCTTTGCTCTGGCATGGCAGCCATCCGGTGTGGATGGATGCGGTGACGGGAGAGCGTTGCAGCGCACCCTCCGATGGCCAGCCCCTGGAGGCCCTGGCCCGACGGCTGCGGGCCCTGCTGGCTGGCTCGGCCAGTTCTTGAAATCCCCTCGAGCGATCAACTTGACGCTCGTTAGAGGCTATGGGGCAAGCCAGCCCTGCACGCAAACCAGACCAGCCCTGCATTCAAACCAGATCGGTCACCGCCCCCAGGCTGCTGCTGCTCACCAGGCGCGCGTACTTGCCGAGCACACCGGTGCGGTAGCGCGGCTCCGGCTTCACCCAGGCGGCCCGACGGCGGGCCAGGTCCGTCCCATCGACGTTCAGCTGGATCAGCAACTGGTTGGCATCCACGGTGATGCTGTCGCCCTCCTCCACCAGGCCGATGGTGCCGCCGACGGCGGCCTCGGGGGCCACATGACCCACCACCAGGCCAAAGGAGCCACCGGAAAAACGCCCATCGGTGATCAGGGCCACGGAATCCAGCAGCCCCTGGCCCACGATCGCGGCGGTGGGGCTGAGCATCTCGCGCATGCCGGGTCCCCCCACCGGGCCCTCCTGGCGCACCACCACCACATCGCCGGCTTGAATCTGCTTGTCGAGGATGGCGGCCAGGCATGATTCCTCGCTCTCGAACACCCGGGCAGGGCCAGTGATCACCGGGTTCTTCACGCCACTGATCTTGGCCACCGCCCCCTCTTCGGCCAGGTTGCCCTTGAGGATGGCCAGGTGGCCCTTGGCGTACAGCGGGTTGCTGAGGGGGTGGATCACATCCTGTCCCGCCGGTGGTTCGGAGGGCACAGCGGCCAGCAGCTCCCGCAGGGTCTTGCCCTCGATCGTGCGGCAGTCGCCGTGCAACAGTCCCGCATCGAGCAGCAGTTTCATCACCTGGGGAATGCCACCGGCCTGGTGCAGATCCACGGTCACGTAGCGGCCGCTGGGCTTGAGGTCGCAGATCACCGGCACCCGCTGGCGAATCGTTTCAAAGTCGTCGATCGAGAGGGGCACACCGGCGGTGCGGGCCACAGCCAGTAGGTGCAGCACCGAATTGGTGGAGCCGCCCACCGCCATGATCACCGCGATGGCGTTTTCAAAGGCCTCGCGGGTGAGCAGATCGCGGGGGCAGATGTTGGCCTGGATCGCCTCGGCCAGCACCTCGGCGCTGCGGGCGGCGCTCTCGGCCTTTTCGGGATCCTCCGCCGCCATGGTGGAGCTATAGGGCAGGCTCAGGCCCATCACCTCAAACGCCGCACTCATCGTGTTGGCGGTGAACATGCCACCGCAGCTGCCGGCGCCGGGGCAGGCGTTTTTCTCGATGGCGGTGAGCTGCTGCTCATCGATCTTGCCGCCGCTGTATTGCCCCACCGCCTCGAAGGCACTCACCACCGTGAGGTCGCAGGCGCCCAATTTGCCCGGTTTAATCGTGCCTCCATACACAAAGATGGAGGGGATGTTCATGCGGGCCATGGCCAGCATGGCGCCGGGCATGTTCTTGTCGCAGCCACCGATGGCGAGCAGCCCATCCATGCTCTGGGCATTGCAGGCGGTTTCGATCGAATCGGCGATCACCTCCCGGCTCACCAGGGAATACTTCATCCCCTCGGTGCCCATCGAGATGCCGTCACTCACGGTGATCGTGCCGAACATCTGGGGCATGGCTCCTGCCTGGTGGGCAGCTTCTTCAGCCCGGCGGGCCAGGTCGTTGAGGCCCAGGTTGCAGGGCGTGATCGTGCTGTAGGCGTTGGCGATGCCGATGATCGGCTTGCTGAAATCGCCATCGCCGAAGCCCACGGCCCGCAACATGGCCCGGTTGGGGGACCGTTGAACTCCCTGGGTGATGGCGGCGGAGCGGAGCATGGGGCAAGCGGGTGCAGGGTTGCAACCTACCTAGCCCTGGGGCTGCAGCTGTTCAAGCTGGCGCCGCACCGCCTCGATGGCCTGGTTGAGTTCCTGCACCTTGTGGTGGAGCTCCCGCTCCTGGAGCGGACGCTCGCCCTCGCCGGCCTCCAGCAGTTCCGCTGCTCCCTGCAGCCGGGAGAGGCGCAGGGAGCGCTGCTGCCGGGCCTCGCTGCGGCGCCGTTCGGCCTCCGAGAGTAACCACCAGGCCAGACCCGCAGCACCGATCACGGCACCGGCCACGGCACTGCCGATCACGCCTGCGTTCCCGCCCCGCTGGTGTCCATACCGCTCAGCCATGGGCTGCCTGTGCCGCTGCTGTTGTCCAGCCTAGGCAGGACCACCGGCCCCATCCAGCAGTGGGCCAGCAAACAGTCGCTCCTGCACACAGCCGATGCCAGGTTTGATCCGGCCCGATTCACTCAGGTCGGCGTCGATGCAGGCGGTGTGGAGGGTGAGATCCGGGAAGGCCTCCCCGAGGCGCTGCAGGCCGGCGCTGGCCACCAGGGCCGTGATCACCCGCACCCGCTCGCCGCTCAGGCCCCGGGCGGCCAGGGCCTCCAGAAGCCTCTGCAGGCTCACCCCCCGGGCCACCTCCGGCGCAAACACCAGCACACCGCTGCGGCCGTCCAGCTGGTCGGGCAGCTGGGGATTGGACGCGTTCAAATGCAGCACCCGGGCATTGGGCACCACCGGTCGGGCCCCATCCCACAGCCCCAGGGCTGCGCTGCCCAGCACACACACCAGAATCGGTACGCTCCCATCGACCACCTGACCCGAACTGCTGCCGAAGTCGGTCTCGAGCTCCACGGGGCGATGGGGCAGCCACTGGCGCAGGGCCTCGTAGGTGAGCCAGCGCCCCAGCTCGGTGGTGGCCGTGGCGTAGAGGGGAGCCGGGGTCTGGCGATCCCGCAGCACACTCAGCCAGTGGCCAATCAGGGGATGGGGGGGAACCACCACCCGCAGGCTCATTGCCATGGTTGCCATAACTTGGATCACCAACGTAGATCTGCGGCCATGGACGGCTTCCTGCCCCCGAGCCTGATCCGTGCCCTGTGGGCCGGCCTGGCGGGTCTGCTGCTCATGGTTGGGGCAGTGGGGGGCTGGCAGGAGCCGGCCCTGGCGATCACGGCCCCCGAACTGCGGGGCCAACGCTCCCTGCAGGACCTCCAACCCGACATGCACGGCCGCAACCTGCAGCAGGCCGAATTCCTCAAGGCCTCCCTCGCCGGCTACGACTTCAGCGGTGCTGACCTGCGCGGCGCCGTGTTCAACGGCACCAACCTGGAGGGCGCCAATCTCCAGGGCGCCAACCTGGAGGACGTGGTGGGCTATGCCAGTCGCTTCCAGGACAGCAACCTCAGCAATGCCGTGCTGCGCAACGGCATGTTGATGCAGAGCCACTTCAAGGGGGCCCTGATCGAAGGGGCCGACTTCACCGATGCCGTGCTCGATCTGCCCGAACAGAAGGCGCTCTGTGCCCGGGCGACCGGGACCAACCCCGTCACAGGTGTGAGCACCCGTGACAGTTTGGCCTGTCGCTGAGGGCCAGGGCCGATACGATGGGCATCCGGTTTCGGTGGGGATCAGCCACCGAAGGAAACGGGGAAAGACCGGTGCAAGACCGGCGCTGTCCCGCAGCTGTGAAGAGGGGGGTTTTGGTCCCGCTCCAGTCAGAACGCCCGCCGGTCAACCCCCTCCTACGGCGCGGACCGAATCCATGTCTTGTTTCCCCCCTGACCGGCGGCCGGGATGGCTGCCGGTGGCGGTCGTCTTTGGCGGGCTGCTCACCCTGCCGGCCCAGGCCCACCACGTGGTCGACATCACCACGCTGCAGCCCACGGCGATCAACGGTTTGATCAGCGGCTTGGCCCACCCGGTGCTCGGCCCCGACCATCTGCTCTTCTTGCTGGCCCTTTCGCTGGTGGGGGTGCGGGGCCCCACCCGCTGGATGTTGCTGCTGCTGGTGGCGGGGTTGGCGGGCAGTGGTGCCGGCCTGCTGCTGCCGGGCCTGCCCGGGGCCGAGCTCCTGGTGGCTGGCACCCTGGCCCTCGTGGCGGGCGTGCTGCTGGGCTGGTTGCCCAACGCCCTGCTGCTGCCGGCGATGGCACTGCATGGCTACGTGCTGAGCGAGGCGGTGCTCGGCTGGACCACGATGCCGCTGTTCTCCTATTTCACAGGCCTGCTGATCAGTCAGGGATTGCTGCTGCTGCTGGCCCTGGGCCTGATGCGTCCCCTGGCGGCACGGATCAACAGCGGTGGCCGGCGCTGGCTGGCCCTGGCCCTGATGGGGGTGTCCATTGCTCTTGGCCTCGCCACGGAGCTGGGCTGAGATGGCACACCAGGGCAACGGCGCCAGGCGCCTGCCGGTCACGGTGGTGACAGGGTTTCTCGGTGCGGGCAAAACCACCCTGCTGCGCCATCTCCTGCTGGAATCCGGGCTGCGCCTGGCCGTGTTGGTCAACGAATTTGGGGAGGTCGGGATTGACGGCGACCTGCTGCGCAGTTGTGGGTTCTGCCCCGAGGAGGAGCTGGAGGGTCGGTTGGTGGAACTGGCTAACGGCTGCCTCTGTTGCACGGTGCAGGACGACTTCCTGCCCACCATGCAGACCCTGCTGGAGCGGGCAGATACGCTCGATGGAATTCTGGTGGAAACCAGTGGGCTGGCCCTGCCGGAACCGCTTTTGGCAGCCTTCCAATGGCCGGAGATCCGCAGTCGCACGTGGGTGAATGGGGTGGTCACCGTGGTGGATGGCGAGGCCCTGGCCGCGGGGGCTGTGGTGGCCGATGCGGCTTCCCTGGAGGCCCAGCGCCTGGCAGATCCCAGCCTCGACCACAGCAGTGCCATCGATGCGCTGTTCTCTGAACAGCTGGAGTGTGCCGATCTCGTGCTGGTGAGCCGGGCCGACCGCATCAGCGCCAGCCAATGCGACCAGGTGCGGGATCGCTTGCGGGCCGGCATTCGCCCGGGTACAGCCGTGCTGCCGATGGTGCGGGGTGGGGTGGACCCCGAACTGGTGCTGGGCCTGGCCAGTGCGGTCCACGACCAGCCCGACCACGCTGACCACCACGAGCCCCATGACCACCACGACCACACCCATGTGGCGATGGAGTCGCTGGTGGTGCGGCTGGAGGGGGCCGTGCAACGTGAGCCGTTGGAAGCGGCCCTGCTGCGCCTGATCCGTGAGCACCAGCTGGTGCGGGTCAAGGGGCGCCTTTGGCTGGCCGGCAAGGCGCGCCCGCTGGAGGTGCAGGCCGTGGGCCCACGGCTGGAGAGCTGGTTTGCCAGCGGCGGCGAGGAAGCGGGGCGGCAACCGGGGCTGGAGCTGGTGCTGCTGGGGTTCCAGTTGCAGCACGGGGTGCTGCGTGAGGCCCTCGAACAGATGCGCGCAGCCATCCCCGCCTGAGGGGGCTGTTCAGTCCAGCGGGATGTTCCCCTGGGCGCAGATGCCGTCCCAGCAAAGGGCGGCATCCGCAGTCCAGCGGGCCTGCACAGGCAGCCATGGGGCCTGGCCCCGGCGCATCTGCACCTGGCCGCTGCCGTCGTGTTGGAAACCAAATTGCTCGCTACCCAGCAGCAACTGCCACGCCTCCCCCATCCGCTCCACCACCATCAGGCAGTCGCGCCAGGGGCCGCCATCGAGGCGGCAGCGCAGGGGCACCCGGGTCAAGGGCTGTTGGCTGAGCTGCTGGCTGAGCGCTGGGGTGAGCGGTGCTCCCGCCAGCAACGAGCACGCCAGAAGCAGCGGGAGCATGGCGCCTGTGCAGCTCCTTCTCAACCTGATCACACCGGCCAGCCCCGGGCCATCGGGCTGCCAAGATTTAACAAACCGTCCCCCGCCCTGGTGCCCCTCTACCAAGCCCGCGTTTTGGTCTCCCTGAGACCCTCGGTCCTCGATCCGGCCGGGGAGGCCACCCGGGCCGCCGCCTCACGCCTGGGCGTGACTGGCCTTCAGACCCTGCGGATCGGCAAGGCGATCGAGCTGCAACTGGAGGCCCCCGACCGGGCCACCGCCCTCAGCCAGCTGGAGCACCTCAGCGATCGCCTGTTGGCCAATCCGGTGATCGAGGACTGGCAGCTGGAGATCCTCGACCCAGCCCAGGGGCAACAGGCATGAGCGTCGGTGTGGTGGTGTTCCCCGGCTCCAACTGCGACCGGGATGTGCGCTGGGCCCTGGAGGGCTGCCTGGGGGTGCCAACGCGTTTCCTCTGGCATGAGGAATCCGACCTCAGCGGCTTGGACGCGGTGGTGATTCCGGGTGGATTCAGTTATGGCGACTATCTGCGCTGCGGCGCCATCGCCCGCTTCGCTCCTGTGCTGGCGGCGGTGCAGAGCTTTGCCCGTGGCGGTGGCCCGGTGCTGGGGATCTGCAACGGCTTCCAGGTGCTCACGGAGCTGGGATTGCTGCCCGGAGCCCTGACCCGCAACGCCAAGCTCCACTTTCTCTGCGAACCAACGGCGCTGCAGGTGTTGCCCGGCCAGTGCCGCTGGCTCCAGGGCTATGGGGCCGGTGAAACCATCACCCTGCCCATCGCCCATGGGGAAGGGCGTTACCAGTGTGACCCCAACCAGCTGCAGGAGCTTGAGCAGAACGGCCAGATCGTGCTGCGCTACGGGCAGAACCCCAATGGCTCGATGGCCGATGTGGCCGGCCTCACCAATGCGGCTGGCAATGTGCTCGGCCTGATGCCCCATCCGGAGCGGGCCTGTGATCCTGTCACCGGCGGGATCGATGGCCGCCGTCTGCTGGAGACGGTGCTGGGCTGAGTCCACCAAAAAAGGGGAAGGATGCCCTCCCCCTTGTGCTCCTGTCCAGGGTCGGCTGAAACCCGCTCAGTTCACCGCAGCGAAGAAGTCCTTCGACTTCACCGGATCGGGATTCATCGTCTTATCGCCGGGCTGCCAGTTGGCGGGGCACACCTCATCGGGGTGGCTCTGCACGTACTGGAAGGCCTGCAGCACCCGCAGGGTTTCGTCCACGCTGCGACCCACGGGCAGGTTGTTGATCGTGCTGTGCATGATCACACCCTCGGGATCGATGATGAACAGGCCACGCAGGGCCACACCGGCCTCTTCATCCAGCACGTTGTAGGCGCGGGCGATCTCCTTCTTGAGGTCGGCCACCAGGGGGTACTTGCACTCGCCCAGGCCGCCATTTTTGCGATCGCTCTGCACCCAGGCCAGGTGGCTGAACTGGCTGTCAACGGAGATGCCGAGCACCTCGGTGTTGCGGCTGGTGAAATCGCCGTAACGGTCAGAGAACGCCGTGATCTCCGTGGGGCACACGAAGGTGAAATCGAGCGGATAGAAGAACAGCACCACATATTTGCCGCGGTACTGGCTCAGGGAGACAGTCTGGAATTCCTGGTCCACCACGGCAGTGGCGGTGAAATCAGGGGCCTGAAGACCGACGAGGCGGGACATGCTCGGTAGCGGTGGGGTACAAAGGTTCAACGGGAGTCGGCACGAGGTCACCGGAACTGCGGCACGAGGTGGCGGCACCAGTCGGTGGACACAAGCCTGGAGCAAGCCTGAAAAGGCAAACTCGGATCGACTTCCAGTTGCTCTTAACAATTTATCACAGCCCTCCTGGCGTTGGGCCATAGGGTGGTGGACCCGATCGATCACGCACCCCA
>JAGYNF010000048.1 GCA_018400215.1 Cyanobium sp. M55B138
GATGGGCACGGTGGGGCGCATCGCCAACGGCGTGGCCCTCGACCTGGTGGAGCGGGCTGCCGATGTGCACCTCAAGGAGGCGCGGCCCCTGGTGATCTGCCCCCGGGAGACCCCCTGGAGCCTGGTGCATCTGCGCAATCTCACCGCCCTGGCCGAGGCCGGGGCCCGCATCGCGCCGCCGGTGCCGGCCTGGTATCACCAACCCCGCACGATTGAAGACATGGTCGACTTTCTGGTGGTGCGGATCTTTGACCTGCTGGGCTACGACCTGGGTCAGCTGCGCCGCTGGCAGGGCCCGATCGACCCGGTTGACACCAACCCCGAGGGGGGTGCCCCCCTGGCCGGAGCCCTCTCCCCCCCCTGAGTTTTGGCCCTGCTGCGCCAGCTGCTGCTGCTCCCTTTGCTCGCCCCCCTGCTGGCGGTGATGCTGCTGGGTGCCATGAATCCCCGGCCCGCCGTGGGCCTGCGGCTGCTCACCTGGACCACCCCAGCCCTGCCGATCGGCGTGTGGATGCTGCTGGCCGCCGGCGGCGGCGGCATCCTCAGTGCCACGGCCACCGGGCTGGCCCTGCGCGGCGGTAGCGGCGAGCGGCTGCAGCGCCAGGTGCGGCGCCCCCTCGAGGCCCAGGCGGCCTGGCAGGAGGAGGCCCCCTGGCCCGAGGAGTCGCCCTGGCCAGACGTCAAGGGCCCAGCGGCTGCCGAGGCGGCGCCGCCCCCCGCCAGTGCCGGACCCAGCCGCGCCCCGGGTGAACCGGCCCCCACCGTGGAGGTGCCCTTCCGGGTGATCCATCGGGGCCAGACGCCACGGCCCCCCCGCTCCCCCGAACCAGCCGTCTCCGCGCCGGACGATTGGAGCAGCCCTGGGGAGGACGACTGGTGATCAGCCTGGCGCCGCTTTGGCGCGGCGGTGGCGCGGTGGTGGCCCCGATTAAAGTCCGATCAATCACGACAGGGGCCTGAGCCTGGTGAGCGACCCCACTCCTTCCCCCAGCCCAGCGGCCAAGCCGGCCCAACCGGGCCCAGCCGCCAAGCCGGCCAAGCCCCCAGCACCGGAGGATGCCCCCTTCTCCAGCTTCATCCCCGAGGCGTTGATCCCTGCCCTCAGCAAGGAAATCCGCGGCTATGGCGGCCCAGAGCCCGCCTTGCGCTTTGAGCAGGGCCCCATGCCGGTGGTGGGTGTCCCCTGTTGGATGGTGGTGGGGGAACTGCCCGGCGCCCGCCGCTTCTGGCTCTGCTTCACCAGCGACAACCTCAATGCGGCCAAGACCGTGGCCGTGGCTGAGGCGGGCTCTGAACCCAGTTTGCTGGAGTCGTTCCTGATCGACGAAAAGAAGATCACCCAGGCGCTGCTGGTCTCGCGGCTGGTGCAGCGCCTCAACGGCCAAAAGTGGCTAGGCCCCAACTGAGCCCCTCAGGCGACGCCGCCCGGAACGCCCCTACGATGCTGGCATCGCTCCGTGTCGCTCGCCTCGATGGTGCCCCCAACCGCAGTTGCCAACCCCGGCCAGTCCAGCCAACAAACCGGCCAGCAAGTCGGCCCGGCCAATCCTGACGGCCCGGCCACCAAGGAGCCTGCCAAGGACACCATCCTCACGCCGCGTTTTTACACCACGGATTTCGACGCCATGGCGGCGATGGATCTGCGGCCCAATGAGGTGGAGCTGGAGGCGATCTGCGAGGAGTTCCGCAAGGATTACAACCGTCACCACTTTGTGCGCAACGGCGAGTTCGACGGTGCGGCCGAGAAGCTCGACCCCGAGACCCGCAAGGTGTTTGTGGAATTCCTGGAGCAGAGCTGCACCTCGGAATTTTCCGGCTTCCTGCTCTACAAGGAACTGAGCCGCCGCATCAAAACCAAAAACCCCCTGCTGGCCGAGTGCTTTGCCCACATGGCCCGCGATGAGGCCCGCCACGCCGGCTTCCTCAACAAGGCCATGGGCGATTTCGACCTGCAGCTCGACCTGGGCTTCCTCACCGCCAACAAGGCCTACACCTTCTTCAAGCCGAAGTTCATCTTCTACGCCACCTACCTGAGCGAGAAGATCGGCTATTGGCGCTACATCGCCATCTATCGCCACCTCGAGCAGCACCCCGAGAGCAAGATCTTCCCGATCTTCAACTTCTTCGAAAACTGGTGCCAGGACGAAAACCGCCACGGCGACTTCTTTGATGCCCTGATGAGGGCCCAGCCCGACACGGTGCGCGGCTTCCGGGCCCGGCTCTGGTGTCGCTTCTTCCTGCTGGCCGTGTTCGCCACGATGTACGTGCGCGACGTGGCCCGCAAGGAGTTCTATGGGGCCCTGGGCTTGGATGCCCGCACCTACGACAAGGTGGTGATCGAGAAAACCAACGAGACCTCCGCCCGGGTCTTCCCCGTGGTGCTCGACGTGCAGAACCCCCTCTTCTGGGAGCGGCTGGAGCGGCTGGTGCAGAACAACGCCCAGCTCAGCGCCGCCGATGCCAGCGGCGCCCCAGCGCCGATCAAGGCCCTGCGCAAGCTGCCCTACTGGGCGGCCAACGGCCTGGAGATGGCCAAGTTGTTCCTGATGAAGCCGATCCGCAGCGAGCAGTTCCAGCCGGCCGTGCGCTGAACAGGCGGCCCCCGCACGGTCCACCCCCACACCACTCCCCCACCCGATGGTCGTCTCCACCGCCGCACCGGTTTTGCAGCAACTTGATGCCAGCTGGACATCCCGGCTTGAACCCCTGCTGGCGGCGGGGCAGGCCGCCGGTGCCGATCTGGTGGAGGTGTTTTTAGAGCGCACCGACCATCTGGGCGTGCTGGCCGAACAGGACGACATCACCAGCGTGAGCCCGGCCTTCGGCATGGGGGCGGGCCTGCGGGTGTTCCGCGGCCTGCGGGATGGCTTTGTGAGCACCAACGACCTCAGCGCAGCGGGCCTGCTCGATGCCCTCGACCAGGCCCTGGGGATGCTGGGGCTGGAGCGCTCCAGCCTGGGCCGGGGCAGCTTTGCCGGCCTGGCGCCGCTGCGCGACCACGGCGACACCAAGGCCGACTGGCTGGCCCGCTGCCCAGAACTGGCCGATGCCACCGGCCGGCTCCTTCAGGGCACGGCGGCGCTGCAGCGGCAGGGGAAGCATCTGCAGGTGCGCCGCGGCAGCTATGCCCGCGACTGGCAAGAGGTGCTGGTGGCCGCCAGCGACGGCACCTTCGCCCGTGACGTGCGGCTGCACCAATCCCTCGGCCTCAGCGTGCTGGCCGCCGACGGCGACCACCGCTCCAGCATTGGCCGCCGCTACGGCAGCCAGGGCCGCCCCGAGCATCTGCTGCGCTGGGATGGGGAAGCCAGCGCCCGCGAGGTGTGCGACAGCGCCAGCACCATGCTCTACGCCGACTACGTGGAGGCGGGCCAGATGCCGGCGGTGCTGGCCAATCGCTTCGGCGGCGTGATCTTCCACGAGGCCTGCGGCCACCTGCTGGAAACCACCCAGGTGGAACGGGGCACCACCCCCTTTGCCGAGATGGTGGGCGAGCCGATCGCCCATGAAGCCGTGACGGCGATCGATGAGGGCCTCAGCGATGGCGCCTTTGGCTCCCTCTCGATGGACGACGAGGGCATGGAGCCCCAGCGCACCGTGTTGATCGAAAACGGCGTCCTCAAGCGCTTCCTCTCCGATCGGGCCGGCGAACTGCGCACCGGCCATGGCCGCACCGGCAGCGGCCGGCGCCAGAGCCACAACTTCGCCGCCGCCAGCCGCATGCGCAACACCTACATCGCCGCCGGCCCCCACACCCCGGACGATCTGATCGCCTCGGTCGACCGGGGCCTGTATTGCAAGTCGATGGGGGGCGGCAGCGTGGGGCCCACCGGCCAGTTCAACTTCGCCGTGGAGGAGGGCTACCTGATCGAAAATGGCCAGCTCACCAAACCGGTGAAGGGGGCCACCCTGATCGGCGAGGCCAAGGAGGTGATGCCGCGCATCTCCATGTGCGCCAACGACCTCGATCTGGCGGCGGGCTTCTGCGGCTCGGTGAGCGGCAGCGTGTTCGTGACCGTGGGCCAGCCCCACATCAAGGTGGAGTCGATCACCGTGGGGGGCCGCTGAGCATGACCAGCTCCAACACCACCACCCCGAACGCCACCACCCTCAACGCCGAGACCCTGCGCAGCAGGCTGGAACACCTGGCCGCCCGCCACGGCATTGGCCAATGGGATCTGGGCGCCTCCTGCAGCACCGACACCTCCGTGCAGGTGGACCGCGGCGAAGCCAAGCAGATGAAGGGGGCCCAGCGCAGTGCGATCACCGTGCGGGTGTGGAACGGTGATGGCCTGGTGGGCATCACCAGCACGTCGGATCTGAGCGACAGCGGCCTGGAGAAAGCCCTCAGCGGCGCCAAGGCCGCCAGCGCCTTCGGCAATCCGGACGACACCCCCGCCTTCTCTCCCCTGGCCACGGCCCCCCTACCGGCCCTGGAGCAGCCCATCCAGCCCGCCCGCCCAATCCTGGAGCTGCTCGACACGCTCAAGCAGGCCGAACGCGCGCTGCTGGAACGCCACGGTGCCATCAGCACCGTGCCCTACAACGGCCTGGCCCAACGCCGCAGTGAGCGCGTCTACCTCAACAGCGATGGGGCCTGCCGCGAGCAGCGCTTGAGCACGGCGAGCCTCTACCTCTATGCCCGGGCCGAGGAAACGGGCCGCAAGCCCCGCAGTGGCGGCAGCGTGCGCCTGGCCTACGGCGTCGACGACCTCGATGTGGCGGGCTGCATCAGCGAGGCGGCCGAACGCACCATCAGCCATCTCAACTACGCCCCCATCGACACCGGGCACTACACCTGCGTGTTCAGCCCGGAGGCGTTTCTGGATTTGGTGGGGGCCTTCTCCAGCCTGTTCAACGCCCGCGCCGTGCTCGATGGCGTCAGCCTCAGCAGCCGCGACTCCCTCGGCCAGGCCCTGGCGGTGCCCTTCCTCTCCATCCACGACAACGGCCTGCACCCCGGCAACATCGGCGCCTCCAGCTTCGACGGCGAGGGCACACCCACCCGCCGCCTGGCCCTGCTGGAGGACGGCATCCTGCGCCACTTCCTCCATTCCGAAGCCACGGCGCGGGCCTTTGGCGTGGCCCCCACCGGCCATGCCGGCCTGGGGGCCAAGGTGTCGGTGGGCCCGGACTGGTTCGAGGTGGGGCCCAGCCCCGGCAGTGGCGGCGGGCAGCAGGGCCTGGATCGCACCGGCGGCAGCGATGGCCGCGGCCTGGTGCTGATCGATTCCCTCTCCGCCCTGCATGCCGGCGTCAAGGCCAGCCAGGGATCCTTCTCCCTGCCCTTCGACGGCTGGCTGATCCGTGATGGCGAGGCCCGCTCGATCGAGGCGGCGACGGTAGCCGGTGATATCCGCCAGGTGTTGCAGGGGATCATTGGCTTTGAGGGGGAGGCGAAGATCACCCCCGATGGCCTCTGCCCCCACGTGTGGGTCGAGGGGCTCTCGATCACCGGCGAAGCCTGAGGCCGGCCCCTTGACCCGGCCATGAAGATCCTGTTCTGGGGCACCCCGGCCTACGCGGTCCCCAGCCTCGAGGCCCTGGTGGCCGCCGGCCATCAACTGGTGGGGGTGGTGAGCCAGCCCGACCGGCGCCGGGGCCGAGGCAAGGCCCTGCTGCCCAGTGCGGTGAAGGCACGGGCCCTGGAGCTGGGCATCCCCGTGTTCACACCGGAGCGCATCCGCCGCGAACCGCACACCCAGGCCGCCCTGGCGGCCCTGGCCGCCGACCTCTCCGTGGTGGTGGCCTTTGGCCAGCTGCTGCCACCCCAGGTGCTGGCCCAGCCGCCGCTGGGCTGCTGGAACGGCCATGGCTCGCTGCTGCCCCGCTGGCGTGGGGCCGCACCGATCCAGTGGAGCCTGATCGCGGGCGACCGCGAAACCGGCGTGGGGATCATGGCGATGGAGGCGGGTCTGGATACGGGCCCGGTGCTGCTTGAGCGCACCATCCCGATTGGTGAGCTGGAGAACGCCGCCCAGCTGGGGGAACGGCTGGCGCACCTCACCGCCGAGCTGCTGGTGGAGGCCCTGCCCCGCATTGCCGCAGCCGGAACCGGGCCGGAGGCCGAACGGCTGGCACGGCTGGGGGTACGGCCGCAACCGCAGCAGGGCATGACCTACGCCCGCCTGCTCAACAAAGACGACTACGCCATCGACTGGCGCCAATCGGCCCTGGCGATCCATCGCCGGGTGATGGGGCTCTACCCCGGAGCCCACACCGACTGGCAGGGCCAGCGCCTGAAGCTGCTCGCCACCGAACCCCTGGTGCCGCAACTGGGGGCCAGGGCGGCGGAACCCGGCACCGTGCTGACCTGTGGAGCCGACCAGGGGCTGGTGGTGGCGACGGCAGATCGTCCCCTGCTGATCCGCCAGGCCCAACTGGCCGGCAAGGGGCCCTGCGCTGGCCAGGCCCTGTTGCAGCAGCTTGGCGCCCGGGTGGGCGATCAGCTGCCCATCGGCTCGGGGGCTGGCTGCGCCGAGCCCCCAGCCTCAGACTTGCGGTAGAGGCCGTGCAACTCCTCGAGTTGGAGATGCACGGAACGCAGCTGTTCGCGGATGGGGGTGCTGTTCTCGATGCGCTCGAGGGACAGCAGCATCGACTCGATCTGGCTCTTGCAGTTGATCAGCACGCGACATTGCGGTGATCCGGGCTCGTAGGGCATAGGTGGGGGTGACGCTCCTCCATGGGAGCTGAGCTCAGCGGTTACGGGTGTGTCGATTATTGCCATTTGCTGGGCGCCGTTGGCGGCCCGCCGCCGCCGCCGGCCCCCGGCCCCGGCCCTTGCCGCGGCCACCACTGAGGTCGAGGGGGGGAGCGGAGAGAATGGTGGGTTCAAATCCGGACACCTCCTGGCGCGGCAGGCGAACGCCGATCAGTTTCTCGATGCCAGCCAGCAGCTCGTGTTCCTCGGCCGCCACCAGGGAAATGGCCTGGCCGGGGTGGCCAGCCCGGCCGGTGCGGCCGATGCGGTGCACATAGTCCTCGGCCTGGTTGGGCAAATCGAGGTTCACCACATGGGGCAGCTGGTGGATGTCGATGCCGCGGGCGGCCAGGTCGGTGGCCACCAACACCCGCAGCTCACCGGCCTTGAAACCCGCCAGCGCCCGGGTGCGGGCCCCCTGGCTCTTGTTGCCATGGATGGCGGAAGCGGCCATGCCGGCCTGGGTGAGGGTTTCGGCCATGCGGTTGGCACCGTGCTTGGTGCGTGAGAACACCAGCACCTGCTCCCAGCCGTTGCTGGCGATCAGGTGGGTGAGCAACGCCGGCTTGCGGGCCATGTCGCAGGGATGGAGCAGGTGCTCCACGGTGGGGGCCGCCTGGTTTTCCGGGGTGGCCTGCAGCTGCAGCGGGCTGTGCAGCAGGCCATGGGCCAGGGCCCTGATCGAGGCACTGAAGGTGGCGGAGAAGAGCAGGTTCTGGCGCCGTTCGGGCATCAGGGCCAGCAACTTGCGGATGTCGCGGATGAAGCCCATGTCGAGCATCCGGTCGGCCTCATCCAGCACCAGGATCTCAACCCGATCCAGCCGGATGGCCCCCTGCTGCTGCAGATCCAGCAGGCGACCAGGCGTGGCCACCAGCACATCGGCGCCGGCCCGCAGCCGGTTGATCTGGGGGTTCACCTTCACGCCGCCGAACACCACGTCGCTGCGCAGGTCGAGGTAACAGCCATAGGCCGCCACGTTCTCGCCCACCTGGGCCGCCAGCTCCCGGGTGGGGGTGAGCACCAGGGCCCGCACCACCCGGTCGCGGGCGGAGGGGCCGTGGCGCAACCGCTCCAGCATCGGCAGGGTGAAGCCGGCGGTCTTGCCGGTGCCGGTCTGGGCGGCCGCCATCACATCGCGGCCCTCGAGCACCGCCGGAATGCACTGGAGCTGGATCGGTGAGGGGATGGTATAGCCCTTGACCGCCACGGCCTGCACGATCGGCTGGCCCAGCCCCAGCTCGGCGAAGGCACTGGCCACGGCCCCATCCACTAAGGGCGGGGGCGGCAGCCGCCGGGGGCTGGTGGTGGCAACGCTGGTGGTGGCAGCGCTGGCGGCAGCCCGGGGAGATGCCGCCCCGGCGCTGGTGCGACCGGTGCGGGGGCGAGACCGGCTGGAGCGGCTGGTGGAACTGGTAATGGGCTGGACACCGGTGGGCTGCCCTCAGCCTACGGGCGCCCCAGCCCTTGGTCATCCAGCCCGTTCAGGGGCGGGGGGCGAAGTGGGCACAGCGCTCACAGGGGCCCGCCGGCAGCACGGCACAGCGCAGCAGGGGGCTGCGGGCGTTGTAGCGGCAGAGGGGATCGCCGATCACCCAGCCCTGCCCCCAGGCCCGGGCATCGGCCGGCTGCCGCTCGGCCTTCACCTGAAGGGCCACGCTGGCCAGCTCGTAGGTGCCATTGCGCAGGCGGTAGCGGTGCCGACGCTGCAACACCAGGAAGCTGCGCGCGCCATGTTCCAGCCAGCGGCCCGGCTGGGGAACCTCCGCCAGGGCCTCCACCTCGAGGGCATCGAGCAACTGGTCACTGCCGATCTGGCGCAGCTCCACCCGCATCAATCAGGCTCCCGAATCGGCATCGATCAGTTTGCGATCGGAGAATCCCCACACAAACAGGGCCGCCACCAGCACCAGCAGCAGCCATTCCGGCGGCACCAAATCGGGCAGGCCGAGGCGCAGCAACAGCCGGATCCCCACCAGGCCCACCGCCAGGTAGCCAGCCGTTTCCAGGTGGCGATAGATCTCCAGCCAACGAATGAACAACTCGGCCGTCAGGCGCAGGGCGATCACGCCGATCACGCCGCCGGCAATCACCAGGGAGAGGCGATCCGTCACCGCCACGGCGGCCGCCACGCTGTCGAGTGAGAAGGCCAGGTCGGTGAGCGCCAGGGTGGCCACCACGCCGGACAGGCTGGCCACCACCGAACCGGCTGGGGCATCGGAGCCAGCCTCACCCGCCGGGGCCGCGTCGAGGTCCTCCTGGCGGCCCTGCACCACCTGCTGCAGATGGCGGATGCAGAGCCAGAGCAGGTAGACCGCTGCAGCCAGCTCCAGGGGCCAGAAGTTGAGCACCCAGCGGGCCGCCACGATCAGCACGATGCGGAAGACCAGCGCCAGCAGCAGGCCCAGGTTGAGGGCCATCTCCTGGCGGGCCCGGTCGTGCAGCCGCCGTGAAATGGCCGCCAGGGCAATGGCATTATCGGCCGACAACACCGCCTCCAGGGCCACCAACAACGGCAGCAACAGCAACACTTCTCGCCACTGATCAGCGGCCTGGATCAGCGGTACGAGCGACTCAAGCGACTCAGCTTCCATCGAACCCCATCGGGGCATCACTCTAGGAAGCGCAGATCCAGCGAGTGCGAACCATGCAGGTCGAGGTGCGTCTGGTGCACGCCGAACCCGGCACCAGGGTGGTGGAGGCCACCGCCCTCCAGCGCGGAGAGCGACAGGCGATGGCCCTCGGCGAGGCAGACACGGCCGAAGCGGCGGAAGACCGGGCGCGCGAGCGGTTGCAGCACCAGCTCGCCTCGGGCCCAGCAGGGGAGCGCCCCGAGGACGCAAGC
>JAGYNF010000049.1 GCA_018400215.1 Cyanobium sp. M55B138
GCGTCGTAGTCCTCCTGGTGCATGAAGCCGCGCAGGGGCGAGAAGCCGCCCACCACCAGCAGCTCCACATCGCAGGCGTTGCGGTCGCTGCACTCCAGCCGCCGCGTCGCCCGGGCCTTCACCGCCTCCCGGTCCGCCGCCGGCACCATCAGGTCCACCAAGGTGCCGCCATGGGGGGCGATCAGGCCGGGGTGGGCACTCTCGTGGCTGGCACTCTCGTGGCTGGCGGTTTCGAGGCTGGTGTCAATGGCGGCCATCGGCACGGCGAACAAACGTGGGCTGAATTCTCCCAGACCAGCTGAAGACTCCTCCGATCGCCATAAAAAAGGGGGCCCGCAGGCCCCCTGGCACCAGCCCCGCCGGGGCAGGCCTGATCACACCTCTTCGAGCCGGCCGTAGAGCTGGCCCGTGATCTTCACGTCGACGGGATCCTTGGAGCCCATGTCGGTGTCGGAGGGCTGGATCGCGGTGAAGACACCGGCAAACTCGCCGCTGCTGGCATCCACCTTGGTAATCGAGAGCTCCATGGTGCCGACGCCATCGACGTAGCGCTTGATGTTTTCGCGATCCAGGCCATCGCTGTCAGCCCCGAGACCCACCAGGCCCTGGGTGTACTCCACCCCGGTGGTGAGGCCACGGCCCTTGGGGTCGAGGAAGTTGGAGGTGCGGTAGCTGGGCACCCGGTAGCTGCCGTTGAAATCGGTGCTGGTGCCAATGACGGCACCCTCGGCCCTGGCATCCAGCTTCTTGCTGGAGAAGGTGAAGGGCACTTCCTCGCCACCGGGCAGCAACACCGTGATGATCTGGAAGTCGATCCCCCCTTCTTCCTTGAAGTTGAGGCCGTCATCGCCCACCACCAGGTCGCCATAGACCTGGTCGAGGCTGGTGGTGAAGCGGGTGAGGATCTTGCCGGCCACAAACTGGGCCTCCTGGCGCTTGTTGGCGGGCTCACCCTTCACGAACACCTCCGCCGGGTGCATGCAGATCTCGCGCAGCTGGTAGCTCCCGCCGGGCGTGAGGGCGATGGAGCCGCGGGCTGAGTCGGGCAGGCTCGGGCAATCGTTGGCCAGGCCGGTGTTGTGGATGTCTTCGTAGGTGAGCTGGGAGCGATCGACAGCCTTGGCGCCACCGCTACAGGCGGTGACCAGGGTCAGACACAGCGCCAGCACAAGAGCCAGCAGGGGACGAAAACGCATGGGAGAACGCCGCAGACGGGGGCGCGAATACTGGTCTGGGGCGGATCCTACCGGTGCAAAACCCCGATTCCCCGTACCATGACAGCGCTCTCAACAACCTGTATGCGAGCGCGATCCCCCCAGCCAGAGAACGCCCCCCGATGGGTCTAAACCAGGGCCAGCAGCACCAACTCACTGACCTGCTGGGCCAGTTCGATGCCCTGGCCAGCGCCGTGGCCAGCGACCCGGACGCCCTGCTCGAGTTGCTGCGCCAGCTGGAACACCTGCACCGGTGCATCCAGGACGGGCCCTTCCGCAACAGTTTGCCGGCGGACCGCAGCCAGCTGTTCAGCCTGCTGCAGAGCATGGAAACAAGCGGTGGTTGGCCCTACATCCCCCGCCTGCAACTGCGCACCTTTATCGATCTGCTGCAGGCGGAGCCCCCGCAGGAGGATCAGGAGCTGGCGGCCTGAGCAGCGCCCCCAGCGCCGTGAGCAGCTGGTGGGCCACGGCCAACTTGCCAGCCGGGCCCAGGGGGCGCTCCTGGGCACCAGGGCCCAACAGCCAGCCCCGGTTGCTGCCGGCGCCAAAGCCCGCCTCAGGCTGGTCGATCGGATTGGCGAACAGCAGGTCGCATCCCTTCCGCCTCCACTTGTCGCGGGCCTGGCCGAGCACATCGCCCGACTGGGCCGCAAAACCCAAAATCACCTGGCCCTGGGGGCGGGTCTGCACCAGGCCGGCCAAGAGATCCGGCACCGCCTCCCAGCCCGCGCTGAGGGTGGGGCCCAGGGCCGCCTTGCTGAGCTTGTGGCTGGGGGGAGAGCTGCGGCGATGGTCCGCCACCGCCGCCGCCATCGCCACGGCATCGGCCCGGGGCTGGGCCGCTGCCAGGGCCTGCTCCATGGCAGCGGCCGTGGACACCGGCCGACAGCTGAGCCCCTCCAGCCAACTGGCGGGCAGGCTGAGGGGTCCGTGCACCAACTCCACCGTGGCCCCCCGCAGGCGCGCAGCCTGGGCCAGCAACACCCCCATCCGGCCGGTGCTGGGGTTGGTGAGACAGCGCGCCCCATCAAGGGGCTCCACGGTCGGCCCGGCACTCACCAGCAGGCGCCGGCCCTGCCAGTCGCGCCCGCAGCCCCACAGGGCCAGGCTCTCCAGGGCCAGCAGCAGCAGCTCCGGTTCAGCCATGCGGCCGTCCCCCTGGCGGTCACAGGCCAGCAGGCCGGCGGCGGGCCCCAGCGGCAACACCTCCGGCCAGCCGCAGAGGGTCTGCCAATTGGCCCGCACCGCCGGCGCGGACCACATCGCCGTGTTCATCGCAGCGGCGGCCAGCACCGGGGCCTCACAGGCCAGCAGGGTGCTGGCCAGCAGGCTGTCGCCCAGGCCGTGCACCCAGCGGCCCAGGCTGGTGGCGCTGAGGGGAGCCACCAGCACCAGCTCCGCCCACTCGGCCAGCTCCACATGCAGGGGCCGGGCCGCCTGGTGGCTCCACTGGTCGGCGTCGAGATGGCAGGGGTGGCGGCTGAGGCAGGCCAGGGCTTCGGCACTCACCAGCCGGGCCGCACTGGGGGTGAGCAGGCAGCGCACCTGGGCCCCGCGCTGCACCAGGGCACTCACCAGCAGCGGCAACTTCACCGCGGCAATGCTGCCGCTGATGCCCACCAGAACGCGGCGTCCGCTGAGGGGATCGACAACCTGCCGATCACTCCTCATCGAAGGGCTCCTGATCGACCAGATGCAGATAGGGGCGGGCCAGCTCGGGACGGTGGATCGCCAGGGCCCGCATCAGGTGCCAATCGGCCAGGCCATCAAAGGGGCTGGGGTAGTCGTCCTCGTCGAGGCGGCGGGCCAGCACAGCGGTGCTGGCCTCGGTGAAGGCGGCAAGCTGCTCAGGGGTGATGGGGGCGGTCATGGCCAGAACAACAGGGGGGGAAAGGCGACAGGAGGCGCGACAACAGCGATAATGGATCTGGCTTTCGCTCAGCCCACGGTTTTCACCCCAAGCACGGTTTTCACCCCAAGGGGAATTAGCTCAGCTGGTAGAGCGCTGCGATCGCACCGCAGAGGTCAGGGGTTCGAGTCCCCTATTCTCCACTTCCATCCCAGGCGCCCAGGCGCATACCGGCAGGCAATGAACTGGACAGCCAGTGCCCAGGCCAAGCTCAAGGAGATTCCCTTCTTCGTGCGCCCAGCCGTGCGTAAGCGGATCGAGAGCCTTGCCGATGCCGCCAATCGCCAGGAGATCGATGAGGCGTTCTACGAGCAGGCCAAAGCCCAGTTCGGCCAGAAGTAACCCGGGGCAACCCAAACCGACGATGCGGTAAAAGAGAACCATTACTCTCGACCCCCCTCCATGTCGCAGTCGAAGCGCGAACAGGTGGTCAGCCACCTTCGTTACATCCGCCAGGAGCTGCGGGAGATGCACCAGGGCGTGATGGAGGACGGCCTGCTGCCCGAGGCCGGCGAGGTTCGCGGTGTGATGGCCCAGATGGAAGCGCTGCTGGAACTGCTGGAAGGCAAGGCCGGTCGCAAAAAAGAAAGCGACTCCTGAGACCCAACAGCTTCGGCGTCAAGGGGTGGACAGGACGCTCCCGCAAACGGCCAAGCCCCTCTTGCCCCTGGGCCTGGGGGACGCTTTGCTGACCAGGTCCCCATCACCCGGCCCGGGCTTCAGCCACGGGCTTTTTTATTGGAATCCCCTATGGGTAGCGCTAAATCGCTGCCGAAACTCCAGAGATGGTGTAGACATTGTTTGGCAGGGCCGGGCCGGGTGATGGGGATCACCATTTCCTGACCCTGCCACCTCTTCCCAGCCCATGCCATCGGCCCGCCTCCAGCAGACCCGCTTCCAGCGCCGGTTGGTGAAGGCCGGTGAGCAGCTGGTGAGCTGGGCCGCCAATCCCTGGCGGCGCTGGTCGTTGCGCCTGATCACCCTGTTGGTGAGCTTCTCACTGGGGGGCGTGGTGGCCTCCATCGGCGGCCAGATTGGCCAGAGCGACCCGATCGGCGCCCTGCTCTGCGTGCTGAGCATGGAGTGGGCCGTGCGGGCCCGTGGCCCGTTGCGCCGGCGGAGCGGTGACCGACTGCCGCTACAACTGCTCGACATGGCCCGGATCGGCCTGCTCTATGGGCTGCTGCTCGATGGCTTCAAGCTGCTGTGACGCCCCCGGCGAGCAGGTAGAGCAGGGCCATCCGCACGGGAATGCCATTGCGCACCTGCTCGTCCACCAGGCTGAGCTCGGGGGCGTCCAACAGCTCACCGGTCATCTCCACACCGCGGTTCACCGGACCGGGATGGAGCACCGGCACCGGCTGGCCGCAGAGGGCCAGGCGCTGGCGGCTCAGCCCGAACTGGGCGTGATAGCTCTCCAGGCCGGTGAGCAGATGCTCATGCATCCGTTCTTTCTGGAGGCGCAGGGTCATCACCGCATCGGCACCGGGCAAGGCCGCCTCCAGGCTGCGCTCAATCCGCACTGCCCCCCGCACCGCCACCGGATCGGCCGCCTGGCCTGGAGGTGGGGCCGCCACAAAAGCGGCGAAGGCCTCGGGCAGCAGGGTGGGGGGACCGCACAACACCACCTCGGCCCCACAGGCGGTGAGGGCCCAGAGGTTGGAGCGGGCCACGCGGGAATGCAGCACGTCGCCCACGATCACCACCCGCTTGCCCCGCAGGGCGGCGGGGGTGGGCGCCTGGGGCGAGAAGTGGCGCGCCAGGGTGAACAGATCCAGCAGCCCCTGGCTGGGATGGCTGTGCAGGCCATCGCCGGCATTGAGCACGGCCACCCGGGCACCGGCGCGATCCAGATCCTCCGCCAAGCCCTGGGGCACCCCGGCGCAGCGGTGACGCACCACTAGCAGGTCTGCCCCCATCGCCACATAGGTGCGGGCCGTATCGAGCAGGCTCTCCCCCTTGCTGAGGGAGCTGGAGGAGGGGGCGAAGCTCTGCACATCGGCCGAGAGGCGCTTCGCCGCCAGCTCAAAGCTGCTGCGGGTGCGGGTGCTGGGCTCGAAGAACAGGCTGGTCATCAGCCGGCCCTGCAGGGCCGGCAACTTGCGGGCGCCGGCCACGGGCATCAACCGGAAGCGCTGGGCCAGCTCCAGCACGATGGCGAAATCCTCAAGCGAGAAGGCCGCCAGATCCAGCACATGGCGGTGGCTCCAGTTGCTCAAGGGATACGGCGATTCACAAACTCAGGGTAGGGGCTCACGCCGGTGCCGCCCGCACAGTGGGGTTGCCGATCCCCCTTGGCCCGCCTGCTCACGCTGCGGCTCGTGCGCAGATACCAGCGCCAGGGCAACTCCTGGCCCCGGCTGATGCCGATGCGGCTGGCTTGCATCAGGTCGACGGTGCCCAAAGCTGCCAGCTCTGGCGGCCGCGGGGCGATCCAGAGCCCCTGATCGGGATGCAACGGCTGGGCGTTGTGGGAGCGGTCGATGCCAAAGCAGCGTGCCAACAGGGCAGGACCCGCCGCCAGGCGCTCCAGCTCGCCCGGGATGGCCACGGCGCGCAGCAACACCCCACTGGCCCAGTTGGGCCTGTGGGTCACCACATTCACGCAGTGGTGAATGCCATAACTCACATAGACATAAAACCGCCCAGCCTCCCCAAACAGCGTTTCGTTGCTGGGGGAGCGGCGGCGGTAGCCGTGGCAGGCGGGGTCGTCTTGCGAATACGCCTCCGTTTCCACAATGACCCCCCACAGCAGCTCGCCTGAGGCTTGGCGTTTCACCAGCAGGCAGCCGATGAGCTCGGGGGCAACCTGCTCGGCGGGGCGACAGAAGAAAGATTGGGGGAGGTGCTGGGGAAAGACCTGGATTTCAGGATTTCCCCACAAGTTGGACACAAGAATTTTCTAAAGATTCCAAGATCAGACAATCACGAATCATTTCACAGCCCCACGAGCGACACGTTGAACCAAGCAAGATGCGGAAAAGTGTCTCCATGGAATGGCGCGCCTCAAATGGCTGTGGCAGTACGCCAACAAGGAAGGAGACAGTCCGGCAGGCAGGGGCAAGCTGTTTACCAACCGCAGGCCGAATGACGATGGCTTCTACCGGGTGAAAGACATCAAAGGGAAGGTTGACGGGGTGAAGATTGGCAGGCTACTGCCCGCCGGCACAGGGATCCCCGGCAATGTGGACCCCATCACCGGAACTCCATACCTCGGAGACAACAGACTGCGTCCAAAAAGCTTTAAAAAAAGCGAACCACAGCTCACGGGAGGCGGCATCGTGTTCTCCCTGAAGGATGGCAGCTATTCCAATCTGTTCTTTGGCAACTACCCTCCCCAGCCGAGCTACTACGAATTCCACACCGTGCCCCCCTATCCGGCCGGGCTGGTGCCACCGAATACAGAATCGTTCATCAACTTCACAGCCTGGATCAGCGACCTAGGCTGAAGGCCACCAGACTGAACTCCAGCGCCTCCCAAACCATGCACTCCACCGGCTTCACCCTCGGCACCGTGCTGCTGTTCGGCAGTGGCCTCTTTGTGTTGGCCACCCTCTTTTTTGGCACCAAGGGGGGCTACTACGACACCGACGCCTACGACGGCAACGGCACTGCCCACTGAGGCATCAGCTGCTGAGCCGTTCAGCTTCGGGGCAGTCGTCGGCGGTGGGCAGCTCCTCCCCGGGCATGCGGCACACGTAGGCGAGCCGGGTGCTGACCGCACCGATCGAATCCAGCCGCACGCTCTCCTCCCAGCTGTGGCTCTCGTCGTCCTCCTCGGCGTCGTAGCGGAGGGTCACCAGATCACCCTCGATCTCCACCACCAACGCCTCTTCGATCCAGCGCTGCTGGTCGCGCAGAAACACCCAGACGGGCCGTTGCTCGGTGCAGTACTGGTCGAGCTTGCGGTGCAGCATGGGCGCCACGGGCTCAGCTCACTCCCCCAACTCTAGGCAGCATCCACCCCGGTGCTGCTGTTCAGGCTGACCCATTGCGGCCATCCGCCCGGCATGATCCAGGTCTAGGCCTGATCCAGTGCATGGCGACGCCACTACCCCCTGCCACCCTCCCAGACCTCGACTCGACCAGCAGGGCTGCCGAGATCGAGGCGATCCGCCTGCAGCTGCGCAGCTGGCCCGAGGTGGAGACCTACCTGGAGGGCTGCAAGGGGGTGATCGTGCCCCTGGGCTCCACCGAACAGCACGGCCCCACGGGCGCCATCGGCACCGACGCCCTCACCGCCGAGGCGGTGGCCCTGGAGGTGGGGCGCCGCAGCGGCGTGTTGGTGACCCCCACCCAGGCCTTCGGCATGGCGGAACATCACCTGGGATTTGCCGGCACGATCAGCCTGCAACCCGCCACCCTGCTGGCTGTGATCCACGACGTGGTGTTGTCGCTGGCGGGCCATGGCTTCGAGCGGATCTTCTTCATCAACGGCCATGGCGGCAACATCGCCACCACCAAGGCCGCCTTTGCCCAGGCCTATGCCACCGCCGCCAGTCGGGGCCTGCCCCAGGCGGGCCGGCTGCGCTGCCGCCTGGCCAACTGGTTCATGGCCGCCCCGGCCATGGCCCTGGCCCGCGAGCTCTACGGGGATCGGGAAGGGCACCACGCCACCCCCAGCGAGATCGCCCTCACCCTGCACCTCGAGCCCAGCCTGCTGGCCAAGCAGCGCGCGCTGCCCGAGCCGGCTGCCGCCGGACCGATCCATGGCCCGGCGGACTTCCGCCGCCGCCACCCCGATGGGCGGATGGGCTCCGATCCCTACCTGGCCCAGCCAGACCATGGCGCCCGTTTCCTCGATGGGGCCGCCACGGCCCTGACGGCCGATCTGCAGCGGTTCCTAGCCGAGGAGAGCTGAACCCGATCGGGCGCTAGCGTTTGCCCACCTCGCTTCGGCCAGATGGGCACGATCAGCTCCGATGACGTGCGCAAGGTGGCGCAACTGGCCCGCCTCGCCCTGCCCGAAGACAAGATCACCACCTACACCGGCCAGCTGGAGCGCATCCTTGACTATGTGGCCCACCTGGACGCGGTGGACACCGAAGGGGTGCCCCCCACCACCCGGGCCGTGGAGGTGGTGAATGTGACCCGAGACGATCAGGTGGAAGCCACCCCGGTGCGGGACAACCTGCTGGACCTGGCCCCCCAGCGGGAGGGGGATTTCTTCCGGGTGCCCCGCATCCTGGCCTAGGGCCGTGCCCTCAGCGCTGGGGTGACACGGCGGTGCGATGCAGCAGTTGCAACACCCTTCGGCGGGAGTGGCGGGAGGGCATCAGGGCCGCCAGGGGGCGCAGGCGACTGCGCCGTTTTTTATGGCTGCGCACCCCCAGGAGGATGTCGTAGAGGAAATTGAGACCGTCGCTGCGGGACTCAAACAAGCCCAGCCGCTGGGGTGAGCCCTTGGCATCGAGGAGGTGCTGGGTGGCGACGTAGGCCGGCTGGTATTCGAACCAGGGGATCGACGGCCAGAGATGGTGCACGAGGTGATAGTTCTGCCCCATGATCAGCCAATTCATCACCCGGCTGGGGTAAACGCGGGCGTTGTGCCAGCGGCTACGCGACTGAAAGGGGCGGTGGGGGAGGTAATCGAAAAACAGACCGAGGGTGACGCCCACCATCAAGGCCGGCGCAAACCAGCAATTGAACACAAACGGCAAGAAGCCATATTTTGCCGCGGCAATCACGATGGCAAAAAAGATTCCTCGGGCAATTCCCCATTCCAGGAGTTCATACCGGCGCCAGAGGCGGCGGCGGAAGAAAAACACTTCGTGATAAAAGAAGCGGGGCGCTATCAGCCAAAGCGGGCCAAATGTGCTGACAATATGATCCGGATCATGCTTTGGATCGTTCACATTGGCGTGGTGCTGCAGGTGCACCCGCGTGAACACCGGAAAACTGAAGCCCAGCAACATTGCCGCCCCATGCCCCATGAAGGCATTCCAGAAGCGGTGGGGATGGGCCGCGTTGTGGCAGGCGTCGTGGATCACGGTGCCCTCCAGGTGCAGCGCCAGGAAGCCAGTGAACAGCAGGATGGCCAGGGGCCACTGGCCCACAAACCAACCCCAGATCGTGAGCCCGGCCAGGCCATAGCCCAGCAAAAACAGGCCCACGGTGGGATTCAAGGGCCCTGGGGGGTCGAGGAACTCCCTGGGCACCGAGCGCGGCAACGCTACGGATATCGGGCGCTGCGGGGGTGCAGCCGTGGCCTGAGACATGGACGCCGAGGAACCCGCAGAGGCTGAAACGACATGCAACTTAGGCAAGGGCTAGAGCCCTCCGAGTCCCCAGGGGAACCCGGCCATGCCCACCGGGGGACTTGAACCCCCACGACCGAAGCCACTGGACCCTAAAACCAGCGCGTCTACCAATTCCGCCAGGTGGGCAGTGTGA
>JAGYNF010000005.1 GCA_018400215.1 Cyanobium sp. M55B138
GAACAGGACCCCAGCCGTGCCGCGCGGGTTCTCGGCACCACGGCCCTGCTTGAATTCCGCGCCCAGCGGGCCGGCAGCGAAGAGGAGATGCGCGGTTTGCTCAGCCTCAAGCGGCAGACCGAGGCCCTGCTGGCCCAGCCGGAGGGTGCAGCCACGGCCCAGGGCGGGCTGGATGACGCCCAACTCACCGAACTGCTGCGGGCCCAGGGAATCACCAGTCCGCCAGGCAGTGGCAGGCGGCGTCAGCTGGAGCTGCTGCTGGATGCCACCAACACCCGCATCATCGCCCTCTATGAACCGGCTGCCCTGACCGGAAAGGAGCTGGTCACGGCCGGGCGTCAGCAGCAGCAGACCGGCAGTGGCTGGGATGTGACGCTCAACTTCACCCGCGAGGGGGGGGAGCGGTTTGCCCAGCTCACCCAATCGATCGCTGGCACCGAGCGCTTGCTCGGCATCGTTCTCGACGGTCGCTCGATCAGTGAGGCCAGTGTGGGGCCCGAATTCCGGGCCGCCGGGATCGCCGGCGGGGCCGCCAGCATCACCGGCAACTTCAGCGCCGAGGAGGCCCGGGAGCTGGAGGTGCAATTGCGGGGCGGTTCCCTGCCCCTGCCGGTGCGGGTGATTGAACTGCGCACGGTGGGGCCCAGTCTCGGGGCAGAAAACGTGCGCACCAGCCTGGTGGCGGCCCTGGTGGGCTTGGCCCTGGTGGCGCTGTTCATGGTGCTGATCTACAGGCTGGCCGGTGTGGTGGCCGTGCTGGCCCTCAGCCTCTATGCCCTGTTCAACCTGGCCATCTATGCCCTGATCCCCATCACCCTCACCCTGCCGGGCATCGCCGGCTTCATCCTGTCGCTGGGGATGGCGGTGGATGCCAACGTCCTGATCTTTGAGCGGATCAGGGATGAACTGCGCGAGGGCAACACGCTGATCCGCTCCATCGATG
The DNA here is from genome assembly GCA_018400215.1 of Cyanobium sp. M55B138. Classification (GTDB taxonomy): domain Bacteria; phylum Cyanobacteriota; class Cyanobacteriia; order PCC-6307; family Cyanobiaceae; genus NIES-981. Next base: position 944 of record JAGYNF010000005.1, read on the forward strand.
CTGGCTTTTCCCTGGCCCTGAGTTCGATTCTGGATGGACAGGTCACCACCTTGATCAGCTGCACCGCGCTGTTTGCCCTGGGCACTGGTTTCGTCAAGGGTTTTGCCGTGACCCTTGGCATCGGTGTGCTGCTCAGCCTGTTCAGCGCCCTGGTCTGCACCCGGGTGTTGCTGCGGCTGATGATGAGCTACCCCAACCTGCGCCGGCCGTCCTTTTTTCTCTCCCGCAGCGAACTGCCTGCGGCTGTTTCCTGAGCCATGTCACCGATTGCTGCCCTTCTGCGCCTGCGGGTGAATCAACGCCGCCGCCAGCTGTGGGCCATCTCCGCCGTGGCCCTGGCCCTGAGCCTGCTCGGTCTGCTGCTCAGCTGGCTCTCACCTGCCATCGGCTCGCCCCTGCGGCCCGGTCTCGACTTCACCGGCGGCACCCAGATCCAGATCGAACGCATCTGCCCGGAGCGCTGCGACGACCTGAGCGTGGCGGCCGTGCGGCGCCAGCTCACCCAGCTGGCCCTGCCCGCCGTTGCCAACCAGCCAACCCCCGGGCTGGCGGGCAGTGCGGTGCAGTGGCTGGATGGTGGCCGCCAGTTGGTGTTGCGGATGCCCAGCCTGGCTCCATCCCAGTCGCAGGCGGTGATCGACGGCCTGGTGCCGACCCTGGGGGAGACCAATGCCGCCGGCCTTTCGGTGGAGACGATCGGCCCCACCCTGGGGGCCCAGTTGCTGCGGGCCAGCCTGATCTCCCTGCTGGTGAGCTTCATCGGCATCTCCGCCTACATCACCATCCGCTACGACCGGCTCTATGCCCTGTTGGCCCTGCTCTGCCTCGGCCATGACGTGCTGATCACCTGTGGGGTGTTCGCCTGGTTGGGGGTGCTGGCCGATGTGGAGGTGAACAGCCTGTTTGCGGTGGCCCTGCTCACCATTGCCGGCTATTCCGTCAACGACACGGTGGTGATCTTTGACCGCATTCGAGAAAAGCGGGCCACCCTGCAGGATCTCCCCCTTGAGGACCAGGCAGATGCAGCGGTGTCGGCCACGCTCACCCGCTCCCTGTTCACCAGTTTCACCACCCTGTTGCCCCTGTTGGGCCTCATCCTGTTTGGCGGCAGCACCCTGTTCTGGTTCGCCGTGGCCCTCAGCATCGGGGTGATCGTGGGGGCCTGGTCGAGTATCGCGGTGGCCCCCACCCTCCTGCCCGTGCTGGCCCGACGGTGAGCTCTCCCCACCGGAGCGCTCGTCCGCTGGTGCCGCTGCTGCTGGGCCTGTTGGCCCTGTTGGACCTGCGCCAGGAATTGCTGCTGCTGGCCGACCACATCACCCTGACCGCGCTGATGAATGCCCTGCGGAGCCATCCCCTGGCCATTGCGGTGTTGCTGTTGCTGCCGAGCCTCTGGCGTCGCTACCGCTGAAGCCGCTTCCAGGTGTTCAGCACATCGTGGATCAGCACCTCCCGCACGATCACCTGGAGGCACACCGCCAGGGGCAGGGCGAGCAGCAGCCCCAGGGGGCCGAAGACCAGGGTGAACAGCAGTTGGGCCGTGAGGGTGAGGCCCGGCAGGAGGCGCAACTGGGCATGCATCACCGACGGGGTGATCACATAGCTCTCCAGGTTCTGGATGGCGACGTACAACACCAGCACGGCCAGCGATTTCCAGGGCGACTCCAGCAGGGCCACCGACATCGGGAACACGGTGCTGAGGGTGGGTCCCACATTGGGGATCACATTCAGCACCCCGGCCAGCAGCGCATTGGCCGCCACCAACTTCACCCCCAGCAGCGACAGTCCGATCGCCGCCAGGGTGCCCACGGCCAGGGAACTGATCAGCACCCCCACCATCCAGGCACTGAGCGCCTCGCCGCACTGGATCAGCACGGCCCGGAAGCGACGGCGGTAAAAGGAGGGCACCAGCAGCACGGCCACCTCGCGGTACTGGGTCGGCTGCACGGCCACCATCAGGGCGACAGCCACCACGAAGAGGGTCTGCAACAGGCCCGTCCCCAGACCCCCCGCCAGGCCCAGCAGCCGCACCGCCCCGCCGCCGAGGTTGGGGACATCGCCCAGCTGGATCAAACCCTCGCGCAACCAGGTGAGGTCGGCGGCCTCGGTGCCATAGAGCATCTGGCTGGCCCTTTGCAACCAGCCCCGCAACAGATCGATCAAGGTGCTGGCGGCGGTGGGCAGCTTGCTCACCAGCTCACTGAACTGGTCAATGAAGGGGGGAATGATGGCGGTGCCCGCCACGGTGATCACCAGGCCCACCAGCAGGAGGGAGAGCAGCACGGCCACGCCGCGATGGCAGCCGAGGCGGGCCTTGACGCGGCCCACCAGGGTGCAGAGGGCCATCGCCAGCACCACGGCGGTGAAGAGCAGGATCAGGCTGCCCCGCAGGCTCCAGAGCAGCAGCAGCGCCGCCACCAACGCCAGCAGGCCCAGCCATTGCCCGAATCTCAAGGGTTCACTCCGCGGCGGCGTCGGCGGCGTCAGCGTCCTGGCCGTCGGAGAAACCGAGGTCATGGCTGTCGGCATAGCGCTGGGCAAAGCGCATGAAGCGCTCAAAATCCGCGGTGCTCTTCCAGGTGAAGGTGGCCTCCAGGGCACTGGCCTTGCCATTCACAAAGCGGGCCTTCACCTCCCGGGTCACCAGTTCTCCCTCCTCGTCCACCAAAAACATGCCGGTGATGTCGCCCATGGCTTCGGGGGCCAGGGCCTGGGGCTCCTCGAACACGAACATGGCCTGACCGGTGCGGCCGTCGCGGGAGCGGGTCATGCGGATGTCGGGCACAACCGGTTCGTCCACACCACGGAAGAACTGAATGGCAGCACCCATAGCAAGCAAGAAAAATCGATCCTAAACCGGGTTGATTCGTCTGTCTCCCCTGCGCCAGCAACCGCTTCCGCCTGACATAGTGGGCCCACGCTGGTCTGTTACGGCGCGGTTTTCCATGCTCTCCGGCCCCCAGGTCACCGCCTCCACCACCCCCGAAGCCCTGCTGGAGCGATTTCAGAGCGCCTCCCTGCGCCAGCGGCGCAGCCTGGTGGTGCAGCTGGAGCAGCAGGCCGACGAGCTGCGCCCGCTGATCGCCGACCACCTGGCGGGCCTCGATGCCACCGGCGATGACTGGGCCGCGGGGCTGCTGATTCAGCTGCTGGTGGCGGCCAAGGATGGCTACAGCGATCGCTATTGGGCCACCTATCCCAGCGGTTGGCTGGCCACACCCAGCGCCCAGGGCATCGACTACGCGCCGCTGCAGAGGGCGCTGATTCTGCAGCAGTTCGAGGAGGCAGACCGCCTCACCAGTGCCATGTTGCGCCAGTTGGCGGGCGCCGAAGCCGAGCGGCGCGGCTATGTGTATTACAGCGAGGTGCCCCGGATGGCCTCCGCCGATCTGGAGAGCCTCGACCGCCTCTGGGTCTCTTTTTCGCGGGGGCGGTTTGGGTTTTCGGTGCAGGGCCGCCTGCTGCGGGGCTGCAACGGCCGCTGGGAGCAGCTCTGGCCGCGCCTGGGCTGGAAGCAGGGCTCCCGTTGGACCCGCTACCCCGGCTCCTTCCAGTGGAGCATCGATGCCCCCGAGGGGCACATGCCCCTGGTGAACCAGCTCCGGGGCGTGCGGCTGATGGACGCCCTGCTCCAGCATCCGGTGCTGCAGCAGCGCATCCATGGCTGAGGGCCAGCCCAGCGGCGGCGTAGGGTCAAAGTGACAGCCTGATTCCGCGTGGATGTCCCTGCGCTGGTCTGACTACATCACCCCCTCCACCCTGCAGCTCAGCCCCCTGGTGGAGCTGCTGCTGGAGCCCGTGCGCTGCCTGCAGCTTCAGTCGCAGTTGCACCTGGGGTTGCAGGAAGCGCTCGTGAATGCGGTGCGCCATGGCAATGGCAATGATCCGGCCAAATGCCTGCGCATCCGCCGCATCGAAACCCCCCATTGGCTGGTGTGGCAGGTGCAGGACGAGGGGCCGGGGGTCCCACCGGACGCCCGCAGGGCCCGCCTGCCTGACCGCATCGACAGTGAGGGGGGGCGGGGCCTCTTCCTGATCCACCACTGTTTCGACGACGTGCGCTGGAGCGCCCGGGGCAACAGGTTGCAGCTGGCGATCAGCCGCCAGCGGCTTCGCGGCCATGGCTGGGGCAACCAGGGTCGCTGATTTCGGCCCGCAGCCAGAACAGGGCGTGTTCGGCCAGGGCGATGGCCTGGTCCCGGGCCGGCGTGGAGCTGCGGCGGCGGGGGTCATCCCCACTGAGCAGCTGCACCAGGGCGGCCGCCAGTTGCTCGGCAGCGCGGCGGGAGCGTTGGCCCTTGAGGGCATGCCAATCCCGGTCGCCAATGGCCAGCAACCGTTGCAATTCCACGGCACTCTGCAGGGACTGGTCGGGCCAGGCCGCAGCTTGGGTGAGAGGGCGGTCCGACAGCGGCGACTTCACTGGACGGCAAGTGCAGGTTGCCTCCATCCTGGCGGTCGGATCTTGCCTGTGGGTCACCGTGCCGCCATCCCGTCCCCAACGCCCCGTGCGCCTGCTGCATCTGCTGGACGGGGTGTTCACCCAGGCCTCCCTGGCGGCGCGCAGCAGCGGCGTGGGCCAGCGGCGCCAGCGCCAGCGGCTGAGCCTCACCCAGCGGCTGCTGGATCCCCTTCCCCGGGAGCTGGCCCCGGCGGATCACGGCAGCCAGTTGTTTTGGCGGGGGCTGCGCTGGGGCGGCCTGGGCCTGCTGCTGGCCTGGCTGTTGCGTCCCTAGGCGGTTCTGGCCCGTTTGCGGGCCGACCACACCCGGGTCATGAAGTGGGTCTCGGCGGTGATCGCCTCAAAGCCAGCTGTGGCCAGGCGGGCTTCGATGTCATCGCCGATGTAGTCGCGGTAGTAGGGCTCATGGAACCCCCGCCGGAAGTTGTCCATCACGGGGGTGAACTGGGGCGAATCGGCCAGCTGGATCGAGTCGGCCAGCACCAGCACGCCGCCGGGCTCCAGCAGGCGGAAGCACTCATTGAGCACGTTCTGGCGGGCCTGGGCGGGGAGTTCGTGCAGCAGGAACACGCAGGTGACGGCCTGCAGGCTGGCATCGGCAAAGGGCATGGATTCGCCGTTGCCCTGCACCAGCTGGGGCAGCTCCCCGGGGAGTTCCGCCAGCCAGCGGTTGGCCTGGCGCAGGTAGGCGGTGGAGAGATCCAGCCCCACCAGTTGGGCCTTGGGCAGGGCACCCCGCAGCTGCCGCAACGTGCGGCCGGTGCCCGTGGCCACATCCAGCACCCGGATCTGGCTGGCGGGCCGATCGGCAAAGGCGTTCAGCCCCCGCAGCAGCGGCGCCAGCACCCGGCGGCGCATCGGCTCGGCCGTGCCGTTGAACAGGATTTCCACCTGCAGGTCGTAGAGGGCGGCGGAGTGGTCGCTCAGGTAGCCATCGGTCTGATGGTGAAAATTCTGCAGGTAGTAATCGGGATAGGCCTTGGGGTCGATGTCCCGGGGCAGGTCGCGCACGTTGCGCTGGCTGCGGCGGTTCCAGGTCATCGGTAAATCCAGCCACACCAGGGGGTAGCGGCTGGCCCAATCCAGCCAGGGGGCATCAAATAAAAGCGACGCCGGGTAGAGGCCCTGTTCCGCCTCCAGCCAATCGCGCTCATGCAGGGCGTCCATGTTGTGGCGCAATTCGCCCAGCAACCCCTCGGGGAGCGGCGCCATGCTGGGGCTGCCATCGGGGGCGAGCAGCCGCATCAGCCTGGTGCTCATCTCCTTGTGGGTCACGCCGAACAGCGCCTTGCCCTGCTGGAGGGTGCGGTAAGCCAGCTTGGTGAGCTGATCGGCCATGGAAGGACAGGGGGCTGGGCCCATTCCAGCCGATCACCGCCCCAGGCGCGAGCCGAGGGCGGAACTGGCGCCGCCCCCCGGCATCAGGCGTCGTAGTACATCGTGAACTCGTGGGGGTGGGGCCGCTGGCGCAGTTGCTGCACCTCCTCGTACTTCATCGAGATCCAGTTGTTGATGAAGTCTTCGCTGAACACCCCGCCCTCCATCAGGTAGTGCTTGTCGGCATCGAGGGCCTCGAGGGAGCCATTCAGGGAGGCGGGCACCGTGGAGATGCGGGCCAGTTCGTCGGCGGAGAGCTCGAAGAGGTCCACGTCGGTGCCATCACCGGGGTCGATCTGGTTCTTGATGCCGTCGATGCCGGCCATCAGCATCGCCGCAAAACCGAGGTAGGGGTTGGCGAGGGCATCGCCGGAGCGGAATTCCAGCCGTTTGGCCTTGGGGTTGGGGCCGGTGAGCGGAATCCGCACCGCCGCCGAACGGTTGCCCTGGGAATACACCAGGTTCACCGGTGCCTCGAAGCCCGGCACCAGCCGCTTGTAGCTGTTGGTGGTGGGGTTGGTGAAGGCCAGGAAGCTGGGGGCGTGCCTGAGCAGGCCGCCGATGTACCAGCGGGCCGTCTGGGAGAGGTTGGCGTAGGTGCCCTCACCGAAAAACAGGGGCTGGCCGCCCTTCCAGAGGCTCTGATGCACGTGCATGCCGCTGCCGTTGTCGGCAAACACCGGTTTGGGCATGAAGGTGGCAGTTTTGCCGTATTTGCGCGCCACATTGCGCACCACGTATTTGTAGATCATCACGTTGTCGGCCGCGCTGATCAGCTCGGCGAACTTCATGCCCAGCTCGTGCTGGGCGGTGGCCACCTCGTGGTGGTGCTTCTCAATCGGCACCCCCAGGGACGCCATCGTGAGGATCATTTCGCTCCTCATGTCCTGAAGGGTGTCGTTGGGGGCGACGGGGAAGTAACCCTCCTTCAACTGAATCTTGTTGGCCAGGTTGCCGCCCTCCTCCAGCCGGGCGGTGTTCCACGGCGCCTCGATCGAATCCACGCTGTAGAAGCTGCTGCCGTTGCCGGAGCTGTAGCGCACGTCGTCGAACACGAAGAATTCGGGCTCGGGCCCGAAGTAGGCCGTGTCGGCAATGCCCGTGTCGGCCAGATAGGCGAGGGCCATCTGGGCCAGGGCCCGGGGGCAGCGGCCGTAGGGCTGGCCACTGCGGGGCTCCTGGATCGAGCAGATCAGGCTGAGGGTTTTGTGGCTGTAGAAGGGGTCGATCCAGGCACTGTTCGGGTCCGGCACCATCGCCATGTCCGACTCGTTGATTGCCTTCCAGCCCCGGATCGACGAGCCATCAAAGGCCACCCCATCGGTGAACGCATCGGCATCCACCAGGTCCTTGTGGACGGTGAGGTGCTGCCATTTGCCGTGGAGATCCACAAACTTGAGATCGATCAGCTCGATGCCCTCGTTCTGGATCTGGCGAAGGACATCCTGGGCTGTTTGGGCCATGGCGACGAACGGAGATGGGGCCGCCCTGGTGGCGGTTCGGCGGGACCGTACGGAGCGACCAGGGGGAGATTTGTAGCACTGGTAACCAAAAATTCGGTTTGGGGCGGGCCGTGGTTGCGTAACCGTTTCTGTCAGATCCGCCAAACGCTTTCCCTTGCCTGGGTTTTGCCGGTTCTTGAGTGCTACGTTCCGAACCAGGCTCGAGCGATCCACCTCCACCATGCGGGATGCCATCACCGGTCTGATTGGCCGTTACGACCAGTTGGGCCGCTACCTCGATCGCGATGCGATCGACCGCATCCAGGGTTATCTCTCGGAGGCAGAGCTGCGTCTGGCTGCCGTAGAGCTGATCAACCGGGAGGCCGCGGTGATCGTGCGGGAAGCCTCCCAGCGCCTCTGGCTGGGTGATCCTGAGCTGATTCTTCCCGGCGGCAACGCCTACACCACGCGGCGGTTGTCGGCCTGCCTGCGGGACATGGACTACTTCCTGCGCTACGCCAGCTATGCGCTGATTGCTGCCGATCCCAGCATTCTCAACGAGCGGGTGCTGAACGGGCTCGACGACACCTACAAGAGCCTCGGCGTGCCGACCGGCCCCACCGTGCGCAGCATTGCCCTACTGGGGGATGTGGTCTGCGAGATGGTGGCCGAGCAAGCCGGCGTGGAGGCCGCATCCCTGTCGGCCGTGGTGCGGGCCCCCTTCGAGCACCTCTGCCGCGGACTGGCCGCTGCCTAGGCTCTTCCCACCCCATGCCCCCCGGTTCCGGCCCCTTGTCCGCGCTGTATCCCGTCAATAACGCCCATCGCCGCAGCCTGGGGCCGATCAACACCCCCGATCGTCTGCTGCTCGGGCCGGGGCCATCCAACGCCCATCCGCTGGTGCTGCAGGCCCTCAGCCGCACACCGATCGGCCATCTCGACCCCCTCTATGTGGAGTTGATGGGCGAGGTGCAGGAATTGCTGCGCTACACCTGGCAAACCGACAACCGCCTCACCATTCCGATGAGTGGCACCGGCAGTGCCGCCATGGAGGCCACCCTCGCCAACACCATCGAGGCGGGCGACAAGGTGCTGGTGGCGGTGAAGGGCTACTTCGGGCTGCGGCTGGCCGATATGGCGGGTCGCTATCGGGCCGATGTGGTCACGATCGAGCGGCCCTGGGGAGAGGCGTTCAGCCTCGAGGAGATCGAGGCGGCCCTGAAGCACCACCGGCCGACCATCCTGGCGATGGTGCACGCCGAGACGTCCACCGGGATCTGTCAGCCGATGGATGGGATTGGTGATCTCTGCCGCCAGTACGACTGCCTGCTGCTGCTGGATACCGTCACCTCCCTGGGGGCGGTGCCGCTCTACCTCGATGACTGGAAGGTCGACATGGCCTACAGCTGCAGCCAGAAGGGCCTCAGCTGTCCCCCTGGCTTGGGGCCCTTCACCATGGGTCCCCGGGCCGAGGCCAAGCTGGCGGCCCGGGCCGACAAGGTGCCCAACTGGTATCTCGATGTGTCCCTGCTCAACCAGTACTGGGGCAGCGACCGGGTCTATCACCACACCGCACCGGTGAACATGAATTTCGGCATGCGGGAGGCCCTGCGCCTGCTGGCCGAGGAGGGCCTGGATCAGGCCTGGGAGCGTCACCGCAGCAACGCCGAGCGCCTCTGGCGGGGCCTGATTTCGCTGGGACTCGAACTCCACGCCCCCGAACACCTGCGCTTGCCAACCCTCACCACCGTGCGGATTCCGGAGGGGGTGGACGGCAAGGCCTTCAGCCTGCACCTGCTCAACAAGCACGGCATTGAAGTGGGCGGCGGCCTGGGTGCCCTGGCCGGCAAGGTGTGGCGGATTGGCTTGATGGGCTACAACAGCCGCCCAGAAAACGTCGACATCCTGCTCAACCTGTTTGAAACCGAGTTGCCCAGATTCCGGCCTGCCGTGCCCGAGGCGGCCGGTGTTGCCGGCTAGCAGTTGGGTTCAGACCCTGCTCCGGCGGCGCGATCGGAACCAGGTTTCCAGTTGCCGCTGGGCGGCCTCGGCCTCCAGGCCACCCCACACCTCCATGTGGTGATGGGCACTGGGGTGGGTGGCCAGGTTGAGGCTGCCCCCCAGGGCGCCCCGCTTGGGATCGGCCGCGCCAAACACCACCCGACCCACCCGGGCCTGGATGGCGGCGCCGGCGCACATGCCACAGGGTTCGAGGGTCACCACCAGGGTGCAGCCGTTGAGGCGCCAATCGCCCAGCAGCCGTGCCGCCTGGGCCATGGCGGTGATCTCGGCGTGGCCGAGGGGATCGTTGTGGCTGTGGCGACGGTTGCTGCCCCAGCCCACACAGCGTCCTGCCCCGTCGAGCACCACGGCGGCGACGGGTATTTCGCCCCCCTCACCCACCCGCTGGGCCCGGCGCAGCAGGCGACCCATCCACAGCTGCAGGCTGGCGATGTCAGGGCTCGGGCATGGGTCCATGGCGCCCTTGTAGCCGATCGGCCCCGCCCTGGCGATGGCTGGCAGGTCACAATGGTGGGGTGCGATCGTCCGTCGTTGGCCACTGCGCCCCCAGCCCAGTGGGCGTTTCCGCCCCTACCCTTCGCCACCGCTGACCCGCGGGATTCAGAACTTCAGCTGCTACTGGAGCAGGCCTCCCAGCGCCTGGTGCGCTGGCTGGGTAGCGCTGCGAGCCGGCCGCCCCTGCCAGGCCTGAGCCTGATGCCTGCGGTGGAACCCCAGCGGCAGGGGCTCACGGCCAGCCAGTTGCTGAGCGATCTCGATTTGGTGATGGATGGGGCCTACAACCCAGGCCACCCGGGCGCCCTGGCCCACCTGGATCCGCCCCCCCTGGCCGCCTCGATCGTGGGCGACCTGATCTGCGCCGGCCTCAACAACAATCTGCTGGCTGAGGAGCTCTCCCCCAGCCTCAGCCGCCTGGAGCGCAGCCTGATGGCCTGGCTGGCGGAACGGCTCGGTCTTCCCCCGGGCAGCGGCGGTGTGCCGGCCAGCGGTGGCACCCTGTCGAACCTGATGGCCCTGGTCACGGCCCGTCGCCAGCGCCAGCTCGGCTGCTGTGGCGACGCCGTGGTGCTGGCCAGTGCCGACGCCCATGTCTCAATTGGCAAATCCCTGGCGGTGATGGGGCTGCCGCCAGGGGCGCTCCAGCCGGTTCCGGTGCTGGCCGATGGGGGCATGGATCCTGAGGCCCTCGAGCGACGGCTGGCCGATCTGGCCCGGCGCGGTGTGCCGGTGATCGCCGTGGTGGCCACGGCGGGCACCACGGTGCGGGGGGCCGTTGATCCCCTGCCCGCCCTGGCCGACATCTGCGGCCGCCATGGCGTTTGGCTGCACGTGGATGGGGCCATCGGTGCGGTGTTTGGCCTCAGCGATCGCCATCGCCACCGGGTGCCAGGGCTGGAGCGGGCCGACTCCCTCACCGTGAACCCCCAGAAGCTGCTTGGCATCACCAAGACGTCCTCCCTGCTGCTGTTGGCCCGGCCCCAGGGCCTGGAGCGCGCCTTTGCCACGGGCCTGCCCTACATGGAACCGAGCTGGGGGGGTGGCCACGGTGGCGAGTGCGGCATCCAGGGCAGCCGCCCGGCGGAGGTGCTGAAGCTATGGCTGGGGCTGCGCCAACTCGGTCTGGAGGGAATCGAGTCGCTGCTGGATGCGGCCGTCTCCAGGCGGGAACATCTGCAGGCCCTGCTGGCGGCGATTCCGGGATTGGCGTTGCAGAGCGGCCCGCTGCACCTGCTGGCCTTCAGCCCCGCCGCCGCCACGGCGCCCCAGGCCGAGGCCTGGAGCCAACAGACGCGCCAGCAGCTGCTCGATGCCCAACTGATGCTGTCGCGACCCCGATACGGCGGTCGCTTTCACCTCAAGGCGGTGCTGGGGAATCCCCACACCGGTGCGGCCGAACTGGAACGGCTGGCGGCGATTGTGGCCACCACGGTGGATGGGCTGGGCCAGCCCATCCCCGCCCCCTCCGCCTGAGCTCGCCATGCCATCCCCTCCAGACCCCCAACCCCCAGCGCGCGGCCGCTGGGTGGCGATCGTGACCGGGGCCATCTCGGTGCTGGTGGGGGTGCTCTATCTGGCCATGATCGTGGTGCTGGACAGCCGCGGGCCCATGCAGCCCCCGCCGCCTGAGGCCCTGGGGCTCAGCGCTGCGGTGGCCGGGGCGGCAGCTGCCGGTCCCGGCGGCGCAGGGGCTCCACCACCCGGTTGACGGCCGCCTCGAGAAACTGGCGCAGCACCCCATCGCGGCGGCTGAGGTCGTAGTGGCGTTGCACCACCTCCTGGATGCCGCCATCCCCCCAGGTTTGGTCGCGCTCGAAATAGGTGATGAAGCTGGCCCCGGCCACCCGGGTGAGCCAGGCGGCGCTCACCGCCTGTAGGGCGCGACTCACCAGCAGCGCCGGTAGGTTCACGCTCAGGGCGGCGGAGAGCAGCCCCACCCCCCCCTTCACCAGCCCCAGGGCCGCCAGGGTGCGGCCCACGGACACGGCCAGATCCTGGGCCGTGGCACGACCCAGGCTGATGTCGTAGACCCGGGCGATTTCCACCACCATCTGGGCATTCACGGCCGCTGCTCCGAGCAAGTCGAGGCCGGGCAGGGGGGTGACGGCCAGCACGCCAGCGCCGATCCACATGTAGCGCTCCACAATGGTTTCGGCATCGCTGCGGCGCTGGTTTGCCAGCAGCTTGCGGCTGGCCTCCCCCAGGTGGCGTGACTGCAGCAGCAGGTTGTCGCCGATCAATTCCTCCCCATCGGCATGGAGCACGGCGGCGATGCGCTGCAGCAGGGCCTCCACCTCCGGCCCGGGCTGCAAGGGCTTTCCCCCAGGCGCGGGGATGCTCTGGGGGGAAGCGCTGGCCGGCACCACATCGGCCGGTTGCAGCAGCTCACCGCAGCGCCGTCGCAGCAGATCCAGCAGGCGGGCCTCCTCCGCTTCGCCCCGCAGGTCGCACTTGTTGAGCACCAGCAGCAACCGCTTGCCCAGCCCCGCCAGGGCCTGATAGAGCTCCGCCTCGGCCGCCCGCAGATCACCGTCCACCACCAGCAGCAGCAGGTCGGCGGCGGCGGCCTGCTGGCGGGCCCGGCGCTCCCGCTCCTCGCCCGCCTCCCCGGCTTCCAGGATGCCGGGCGTATCGACGAGCCAGATGGCCCGCTGGAGTCCCCGCAGCCGCAGGCGGTAGCGCTGGGAGTCGCCGGTGGAGCCCATCGCGGCCCCCACCTCCCCCACCAGCTCCCGCAACAGGGCGCGGATCAGCGAGGTCTTGCCGGTGGATCCGGCGCCGAACACCACCAGCACCAGATCCCCCCGCTCCAGGTCGGCCTCCATGCGCTGCTTCTGCTGGCGCAGGGCCTCCCGTGCCACGCTGTCGCGCACCCGTTCCAGGGTCTGGTCAATGCCGGCGAGTTGGCTGGCGGCGGCCTCCCGGCGGCTGCTGGGGGGTGGCAGCGGTGCTGGGCTGCCCTCCCGTCGGCCTCGACCCAGGCCCGGCCAGCCACCGCTGCTGAGGCTGCGCAGCCACGGCCAGGCCAGCTGGGCCAGCAGCAGGCTGGCCCCCACCACCAGCAGCAGGGCCACCGGTCCCACCAGGCCGTAGGGCAGCACGCTGCTGAGTTGCCAGATCAGCTGGTTGAAGGCCTGCAGCACCATGCCCACCACCAGCAGGGCCAGCAGCAGCAGACCGGCGGCGAGCCAGAGGCGGGTGCGCTGCTTCACGGTGTCAATGGGGGTGGCAATCGCGGGTGGAGATCGGGGTCGGTTTTAGGTTCCACCTGTGCGGATGATCTCGCTCCACAGGCCAGCGGCAAGGGCACTGCTGGCCTGGGTGGGGCTGTTGTCGTCATTGCCAAGCCAGATGCCGATCACCCAGTGGCGCCTGGGTTCGTAGCCCACGTAGAGCAAGTCGCGACGCTCGTTGGTGGTGCCGGTTTTACCCCCTTCCTGCCCGCCGATCGAGGCGGCCCGGCCCGTGCCGGAGCGCACCACACTGCGCAGCAGCTCCTGCAGCCGGCTGGCCGTGCCCTGCTGCATCACGCGCCGGCCTGGGGTGGTGGTGACCGCCTTGGGGTCGGAGGCGCGGCAGCGGGCTCGATCCTCCTCCTGACAGGTCTCGCCATCCAGCACCTGGCGAATGGTGGATGGAGCATGCCAGGTGCCGCCATTGGCCACCGCCGCGTAGGCGGCGGTGAGCTCCAGCAGGGTCACCTCGCTCTGGCCCAGGGCCAGGCCGGGCACCTCCGCCAGCGGACTGGTGATGCCCAGGTCACGGGCCTTCTGCACCACCGCATCGAGGCCCACCTGTTGGGCCAGCCGCAGGGCCGCGGTGTTGCTGCTGCGGGCAAAGGCACTCACCAGGGTCAGGGTGCCGCCGCAATCGCTGGCGAAGCGCTGGCCGCGCCAGTCGAGGGGGCCGCAGCCCACGGCATCGGTGACCCGGGCCCCCCGCTCCAGGGCCACCAGATAGGGAATCAGCTTGAAGGTGCTGCCCGGCTGCCTCAGCGCCATCGTGGCGCGGTTGAACTGGCTCTGGCCGTAGTCGCGGCCGCCAGCGACTGCCAAAATGCCACCATTCCGGGCGTCCAGCACCACCACGGCCCCCTCCGTCACGCCGAGACCGCTGCTGCTGCCGATCCGCTGGCGCAGCAGGCGCTCCACGGTGGCCTGGAGCTGGGGGTGGAGATGGGTGTCGATCAAAAAGTTGCCCTCGGCGGCGATGGCCGCCCCCACCTGGGCTTCCAGGTCGCGCCGCACCTGGTCGGTGAAGAAGGGGGCGCCCCGGCGCCGCTGCTGCTCGCGGCAGGCCTCGGGGCTCAACTGCACCGGGCTGCGCCGGGCGCGGCGGCCGGCATCGGCCGAGATCCGACCGGTATCCACCATCTTGGCCAGCACCCGGTTGCGGGAATCGAGGGCGGCCTGGGGGTCGAAGCAGGGGTCGTAGCCATTGGGGGAGGGCAACAGTCCCACCAGCAGCGCGGCCTCCGCCAGCTCGAGGCCTGCCGCTGATTTGCCGAAATAGTGCCGGCTGGCATCCTCAAAGCCCCAGCCCGCCCCCAGGTACACCCGGTTGAGATAGCTCAACAACAGCTCCCGCTTGCTGAAGCGCGCCTCCAGCTGCAGCGACACCAGCAGTTCACGCCACTTGCGCCCCAGGGTTTCCCCCTGGCCCACCTGATCGGGATAGAGGCTGCGGGCCAGTTGCTGGGTGAGGGTGCTGCCCCCTTCCAGCACCCGGCCCCCCACCAGATTGGTCACCAGGGCCCGGCCGGTGCCGATGGGATCGACCCCCGGATGCCTCCAGAAGCGGCTGTCTTCGCTGGCCAGCAGGGCATCGACCAGCACGGTGGGGTACTCGCCCAGGCTGGCCAGCTCGCGATGGCGTTTGCCCTCCGCGCTGGCGATGGGTTTTCCCTCCCGGTCGTAGAGCGCCAGGGGCCCACGCACCGGGGCCAAACTGCCCCGGATCGGCGTCTGCAACAGGGCCAGGCCGAGGGTGGCCAGTCCGGTGGCCGCAATGGCGGCGAACCCCAGGCTGGCGAGGCGCAGGGCCCGGCGCAGCCTGGGCTGGGGCCGACGCTGGAATAGCAATTCAGGAACGCCAGCCTGGTGGCTGGGCCCAAATCGCACCGTGTCACCGTCGTTGAGCAGCAGTTCCCGCACCCGATGGCCATGCCACCAGAGGCCATTGGTGGAGGCACTGTCCCGCAGCAGCCACTGGCTGCCCTGCTGCTCCAAGAGGCCGTGCTGGCGGCTCACGGCGGGATGGGGCAGACAGATTTCACAGTCACTGTCGCGGCCCAGGCGATAGGTGCCGCCATGCAGGGCCTGGCGGCGGCTGCCCTCGCCGGGGAGGTGGATGGTGAGCAGGGCGTCAGCCATCGCTGCGCGGCTGGGAGCGGAGCAGGTCGATGGCGAAGCCGACCACCGCCAGGTTGATGGCCACATCGGCAATGTTGAACACCGGAAAGTTCACGGGCACCAGGGCCAGGAAATCGATCACGGCCCCCAGCCGCCAGCGGTCGATGCCGTTGCCGATCGCACCGCCCAGCAGGCAGCCCAGGGCCAGGGCCCGGCCCAGGGATAGGTCGCGGCTGCTGGAGCGTTGGATCCAAACCGCCACCCCCAACGCCACCACCAGGCTCACCACCCCCAGCGCCCGGCTGGAGCCACTGAACAGGCTGAACGCCGCGCCGGTGTTGGTGGTGTAGTGAAGGTCCAACAGGCCAGGCAGGAGCGGTTGACTGCCGGCGCCGGGGAGCACCCTGGCGGCCCAGATCTTGCTGATCTGGTCGGCCAGCACCACCAGCGCGGCGATACCAAAACTGAGCCGGCGCCGGCGCGACCGCACTGGGGCAGAGGGGGGGCTCATGGCTGACCTGCTGCAGAACGCTGCTGGTTCACGGTTGCACGAGCAGCAACCGCCGCAGGGCCAGGGCCAGCACCGCCACGGCGCAGCACAGCAGCAGCAGGGAGGGCAGGGGGGCGAGGCTGTAACGCAGCACCAGCTGGGGGAAGGTCTGGCCCCAGCGGCCAGCCAGGGCGCCGAGGCCGAGGTTGAGCAGCCCGCAGATCTGGATCACCGCCAGGCCGATCACCGCGCATCCAGCCAACTTCAACGGGTCATTCATCCCCCCCTGGCGTGCCAATTTGCCCACGAGCCAGCCGGCGGGCACAAAGCCCGCCAGGTAGCCGAAGCCAGGATCGAGCAGATAGCTGGTGCCGCCGCCCCCGTGGAACACCGGCAGCTGAAAGAGCCCCAGGGTGAGGTATCCCACCGCCGCCAGCAGGGCACTGCGGGGGCCGCACACCAGGGCCGTGAGGAGCAGCGCCGGCACCTGCAGGGTGATCGGCAGGGTGGTGATGTCCCATTGGCCGCCGCTTCGCCAGGGGACGGCGGCCTGAATCAAGCCGCCCACGAGGATCAGCATCAGCCCGGCGAGGCCCCCACTCCAGTTGGCTAGCGCCCGCACCAACCCCGTCTCGATCTTGCCCCAGTCTGCCCGCTGGCGCCCCGATTAGCTTGAGGGCTCCCTCCAGCCCAGCCCGCAGCGATGGCAGCCGACACCGCAGCACCCGATCCAGTGACAAACGACACCTGGCCGGTGGGCACGGCCGTGCGCTTGCGCCAGCGCCCCAGTTACCTCAAGACGGCCGATCCGCTGCCGATGCTGCGCCCTGCCGATCTGGTCGGCGTGGAGGAGGTGGGCCAGGTGGTGGAGCAGCGCGCCCTGGGCCAGATCGCCGTGCGCTTTCGCCGCGGCACCTACCTGCTGGAGGGCCGCCAGTGTGAGGCGGTACCGAGCTGACCGGGTCCCCTAGGGGGAGGGTCGCCGCTGCCAGCTCTGCTCGGCTGCCGCCAGGCCGGCGGCGGGTCCGCAGAGGCTCAGATGGGGCCGCTGCAGCCAGCGTTGCGCCGCCTCCAGCAGGTCGTGGGGCTGGAGCAGTTCCGCCCGCTCCAGGCTGAGCCGCACGTGGTCTTCGCCAAGGCCGTAGCCCAGCACCAGGGCCTGGCGATCCGCCACCTGTCCGCAGGTCTGGCGGCCCATCGCATCCTGGCCGCGGAATTTGGCCCGGGCCAGGGCCAGATCCTCCTGGCTGAGGGGCTCCTGCAGCAGCCGATGCCACTCATCCACCAGACAGCTGCAGGCCTCGGCGGCCCGCTCGGCCGAGGTGGAGAGGTGCCACACGAAGGGGGTGGCTCCGCAGCGGGCCGGCATGTGAACCCCCACGTCGTAGGCCAGGCCGCGTTCCTCCCGCAGCAACACGAACAGCCGACTCGACATGCCCAATCCCAGGTGGGCCTGCAGCAGCCGCAGGGCCAACGCATCCCCATGGCCCAGGGGCACGGTGGCGGCCCCCAGCATCAACACCAGCTGTTCGGTGTCCTGCTCCTGCAGCGCCAGCGCCGCACCGGGTTGGCCCACCGGGCCTGGCGCCTGGCGGGTGGCCTGGGTGGGGAAGGGGTGCTGCTCCAAGCTGGCCGCCAGGGTCCCGCTGAGCTCAGCATCGAGGTCGCCGCACAGCACCAGCACGGCGCCCTGGTCGCCGAGCTGGACCAGCAGGGGGCGAAGCTCCCCGGGGCCCAGCCGTTCGAGATCCTCGGCGTCCCCGAGCGGGTCATGGCCATAGGGCCCATGGCCATACAACTGCTGCCGCAGACGATCGTGGGCGAGTTGGAAGGGGTCCTCCTGCTGCCGCTGCAGGGTCTGCAGGTTCAAGTGCCGCTCCAGCTCCACCTGTTCGGCGTCGAGGGAGGGGGCCGTGGCCATGCGCAACAGCAGGGGCACCAGATCAGCGCCGTCGGTGCTGGCGCACTTGAGGCTGAGCACCAGGGCGTCCTCGCCGGCTTCGGCCCGTAGGGCCGCACCGCGACCCTCCACCCAATCCGCCAGGGCATCGGCATCCAGATCACCGGCGCCGCGGGTCATGGTGCCGGCCAACAACTGCATGGCACCGCGCTGCCCGCCCGGATCGCGGCTGCTCCCCCCGCGAATCCAGAGCCGGGCCGCCAGCAGCCCTGCGCCGGGCCGGTGTTGCGTCACCAGGGGAAGGCCGCCCGGCAGGGTGAGGTGGCTCCAGGGATGGCTCATGCCGGCACGGCCTCCAGCAGGCAGGCCCGCTCCGGGGCGAGCAGCGGCAGGCACTGCCGCTGCAGGGCCATCCCATCCCAGTGCTCCAGGTCCTGCAGCGGGGCCTCCAGGCTGTGGGGATGGTTCCAGAGCTGGTTGGTGCCAAGGGCAGCGGCCACCCCTCCGGCCGACTCCAGGCCGAAGCGATAGCCATTGGCCACCAGGCTCAGGGCGCGCTGCCAGTCGGCGGTGGGAATCGGCTGGTCGGCCAGCTCCCGCAGCACCGCCTCGATGGCCTGGCGGATGGCGGGGAGGTCCTCCGCTGAGCCAATGGCCTCCAGCAGGGCCAGGCTGCCGCACTCGAGCACGTGCAGATCCAGGTCGACGCT
The DNA here is from genome assembly GCA_018400215.1 of Cyanobium sp. M55B138. Taxonomy (GTDB): domain Bacteria; phylum Cyanobacteriota; class Cyanobacteriia; order PCC-6307; family Cyanobiaceae; genus NIES-981. The sequence continues at coordinate 19,196 of JAGYNF010000005.1, forward strand.
CTCCACCAGCCGCAGCTCTTCGCGCAGGCGATCCACCAGGCGGCTGCGCCGTCCCTCCGCCAGCAGGCTGGTGAGCAGGTCGGCCCCCATCACAGCGTGGAGATCCTGGGCAGGGGGCAGGGCCCAGAGCATCAGCAGCCGGGCCGACTCCAGCCGGGGGATGGCGATCCGGTGCTCCCCGGGCCGCACTGCCACCGCCGCCAGGGGCTGGTCGCCCGCGCTGGCCTGCAGCCGCGCCAGCGGGCTGGAGGCGATCACCGTCTGGATGGCCCTGGTGTGGGGCATCGAGGGGTCAAGGGCGCCCGTCAGGCTGAGCACGCAGCGGTCACTGCGGTAGAGCCGTTGGTGGAAGGCGGCCATCGCCTCGGGGGTGTGGGCCAGCAGCTGGTCCCGCCGACCGAGAATCGCCTGGCCGTAGGCGTGGTCACCGCAGCCGACCTGCAACAGCCGTTGCAGGGCCACCTCCTCGGGCTGGTCCTCGCTCTGGGCCAGCTCCTCGAGCACCACCTGGCGCTCCATCGCAAAGGCAGCGGCCTCCAGGCGCGGTTCCAGCACCAGTTCCAGCAACAGCTTCGTCGCCTCGGCGGCGGCCTCGGGCGGAATCAGCAGGTGGTAGTGCACGTCATCGAAGCCGGTGGCGGCATTGCTGCTGCCGCCGAGGGCTTCGATGCGTGCGTCAAATTCCCCGGGTTCGAGCCGCCGGCTCCCCTTGAACACCATGTGTTCCAGGAAGTGGGCCATGCCGCTCTCACTGGCGGTCTCCAGCACACTGCCGGCCCGGCACCAGAAGTCCACACACACCAGGGGAGCATCGGCCAGGTTGAGGCTCACCACTTGGGCACCATTGGCCAGGTGGTACAGGTCGGGCGTCTGCAGGCCTGGCAGGCGGGCGGTGGATGGGGCCAGGGGCAAGGGGAAGGGTCATGGCAGGATCCGCATTCTGCTGGCTGGTGCAGCTGTGGCGAGTTCCTCGATGTCCCAGGGTTCGGGGATGACACTGCATCCCCTGGTGGAGGCCCTGGCCGAACAGATCCGCGCCGCCTGGGCCCGGCTGCCGGAATGCCAGCCCCTGGCTGTCGACCCCGACCTGGAGGCGATCAGTGGCAGCCTCGATGGCGAGGATCTGTTCATCCGCAACGAACTGCACCAGAGCCGCGGATTGCGCAAGCTCCACCTGGAGACGGCCCGGCTCGGGCTGGGGTTGCAGATCCTGCACTGCGTCTGGTTTCCCGATCCCCGCTGTGATCTGCCGATTTTCGGGGCCGACATCGTGGCCAGCCCCGCCGGCGTCTCAGCCGCCATCGTTGACCTCTCACCCGTGCGTGGGGTGCTGCCCGATGGCCTGAATGCGGCCCTGGCCGCCCGGGCACCCCGGGTTTACAGCCAGCCCCGGGAGCTGCCGCCATGGGGGTCGATCTTTTCCCCCTTCGTGCGCTTTGTGCGTCCGGCCAATCCCGCCGAAGACCAGCAATTTGTTGAGGAGGTCACAGAGATCCTGGCGATCCTCACCCAGGCTTCGAGCAGCTGTGCCATCGATGCCGCCACCAGTGCGGCTACGGTTGAGCGCTGGCAGGGTCAGCTCCACTATTGCAAGCAGCAGAAACAAAACGACAAGACCCGCCGGGTGCTGGAGAAGGCCTTCAACCCGGTCTGGGCGGACCGCTACATCGAGGCGATGCTCTTCGACGATCCCCCGCGGCCCTGATCCGTCAGCGACCCCTGCAGCTGGCTGGCGCGGCCCTGCTGCTGCTGTTGATCGGTCTGGTCAGCCGAGCCGTGTGGCTATCCCGGACCCCAGCCACCATGCCCACTCCGCCACAACCCGCGGCCGTGGCCCCCGCCCCCGAGGCCGTGGCGGCCCTGGGTCGGCTCGACCCCCAGGGTGAGATCCGTCGGGTGGCCGCACCGATCAGTGGCATCGGCGGCAGCCCGCGCCTGAGCCGACTGCTGGTGCGGGAGGGGGAGTCTGTGGCCGCGGGCCAGCTGCTGGCCGAATTCGACACGGCTCCCAAGCTGCAGGCCGATCGCCGCCTGTTGCAGGTGCGGATCGCCAACCTGGAGGCCCGGCTTGTTTTGCAGAGCCGTGATATCGCCCGTTACCGCGGCCTGGGCCGCAGCGGTGCCATCGCCAGTGCCGACCTCGACAACCGCGAAACCGAGCTGCTCCGCCTGCAGGGCGAGCTGCTGGAGGCCCGGGCCGAGCTCGTGGGCATTGACGCTGAACTGCAGCTCACCACCCTGCGGGCCCCGATCGCCGGCACCGTGCTGCGCCTCCATGCCCGGGAGGGGGAACGGCCTGGTGAACAGGGGGTGCTGGAGCTGGGTGCCAGCGAGCGCATGGAGGCAGTGCTCGAGGTCTACGAGAGCGACATCAACCGGGTTCGGGTCGGCCAGGCGGTCTCCCTCACCAGCGAACACGGCGGGTTCAGCGGTGAGCTGCAAGGACGGGTCCTGCGCATCAGCCCCCAGGTGCGCCAGCGGGAGGTGCTCTCCACCGACCCCACCCAGGACGCCGATGCCCGCATCGTCGAGGTGCGTGTCGGCCTCGATCCCGCCTCGGCCCAGCGGGTCCGCAGCCTCAGCGGCCTGAAGGTGATCGGTCGGGTTACACCCTGATGCTGGCTCGACTCTGGCGGGGGCGTCGCATTCCGTTGGCCTGGTTGTTGCTCACGCGCCAGCCCGTGCGCCTGGCGGTGGCCCTGGCGGGGATCGCCTTTGCCGGCATTTTGATGTTCATGCAGTTGGGCTTCCGGGATGGGCTGTTTGAGGCCAGCATCACGGTGCACAAGCAGTTCGATGCCGATCTGGTGCTGATCAGCCCGCGCACGATGAGCTCGATCGGCATGGCGGCCTTTCCGCGCCGGCGGCTGGTGCAGGCGATGGCCGACCCGGCGGTGCGGGGCATCACTCCGGTGCACTGGAACCTGCTGCTCTGGCGCAATCCCGACACCCGCTCCACCCGCTCGATCTTGACGCTCGGATTCGAGCCGGGCGATCCCCTGTTCCTCGACCCGGCGTTGACGGAGAAGGCCCGCCTACTCACCGAGAAGGGCCGGGTGCTGTTCGATGAGCAGTCACGCCAGGAGTTTGGTCCGATCGCCGAGCGCTTTCGCGCCGGCGAGGTGGTGGAAACCGAGCTGGCTGGCAGCCGGGTGCGGGTGGTGGGCCTGGTGGCGATGGGCCCCTCCTTCGGTGCCGACGGCAACCTGCTCACCAGCCGCGAGACCTTCCTCTCGCTGATGCCCCAAACGCCGCCGGGCAGCATCGAACTCGGCCTGATCCGGCTGGTGCCCGGGGCCGATCCCGAAGCCGTTGCCGAGCGGCTGCGCAGGCTGCTGCCCCCTGATGTCACGGTCTTCACCAAGGCGGCCTTCGAGGAGTTCGAGAAGACCTACTGGCGCACCAGCACGGCGATTGGTTTCATCTTCACCCTCGGAGCGGCGATGGGCTTCGTGGTGGGCTGCGTGATTGTGTACCAGATCCTCTATTCCGACGTGAGTGACCACCTGGCTGAGTACGCCACCTTGATGGCGATGGGCTATCCCCTGCCCCGCCTGCTCGGGGTGGTGGCGCGGGAGGGTCTGTTGTTGGCCGTGCTCGGCTACGTGCCCGCCTACCTGGCAGGCCAAGGGCTGTATGCCCTGGTGCGCAGTGGCACCCGCCTGCCGGTGTTCATGGATCCCCAGCGGGCCTGGCTGGTGTTCGGCATGATCCTGGCCATGGGGATGGGCTCCGCGGCCCTGGCCATGCGCCGCCTGGCGGATGCCGACCCGGCGGAAATCTTCTGATGGCCAATGCCATGGTCCAGCCGTGATGCGCGAACCCGCCGTTGAGGTGCAACAGCTCGGCCACAGTTTCGGGCGGGGGGCCACCGAGGTGGAGGTGCTGCGGGAGGTGAACCTGCGCATTGAGCCCGGAGAGGTGGTGCTGCTCACGGGCCCCTCCGGTTGTGGCAAAACCACGCTGCTCACCCTGGTGGGGGCCCTGCGTCAGGTGCAGCAGGGCTCCCTCCGGGTGTTGGGCAAGCAGCTGCATGGCGCCGACCGGGCGACGCGCCAGGGTCTGCGCCGCCGCATCGGCATGATTTTCCAGGGCCACAACCTGCTGCGCTGCCTCAGCGCTGAGCAGAACGTGCAGATGGGGGCCGACCTGCTCCACGGCTTGGGGTACCGCAGCCGCCGCGACCGGGCGCGCCAGTGGCTGCGGGCCGTGGGCCTGGCCGACCAGCTCAATCAGCTCCCCCACGACCTCTCCGGCGGCCAGAAACAGCGGGTGGCCATTGCCCGGGCCCTGGCGGCGGAGCCCCAGTTGCTGCTCGCCGATGAGCCCACCGCCGCCCTCGATTCCCGCACCGGCCGCGAGGTGGTGGAGCTGCTGCAGCGGCTGGCCAAGGAGCAGGGCTGCGCCGTGTTGATGGTGACCCACGACCCGCGCATTCTCGATGTGGCCGACCGGCTGGTGCGCATGGAGGATGGCCGCCTGCTGGCTGGGGGGCCCTCCGATCCAGAGACCGCTGTGATTGCGTATGGTGGGAGTTAGCCCCAAATCTCGAGACGCCACTGCATGGCAAAGCGCAGAAATCTGAAAAAGGAAAAACAGGAGCGCAACCGCGCCTACGCCCGCAAGTTCAAGAAGCGCAAGCTTCGCAATGACGGCCGGGGTGAAGGCGCCGGCAATGGCGTCACCGGCACGGCCAACAACGGTGGTGCGGCGGACTGAGGCTGCCGCACCTGCAACCGCACGACCCATGGGGATCCGCAGGGGTCCCCTTTTTTTGACCCATCACGCCTGGGATCGCCGGGCTCCCGCCGATGCATCTGAGCGTCGTGATTCCCACCTACAACAGGCTGCCGATTCTGCGTCAGTGCCTGCAGGCGCTGGAGAGTCAGCATCTGGCGGCGCCCCTGGAGGGCTTTGAGGTGGTGGTGGTGGACGACGGCTCCAGCGATGCCACGGTGGGCTGGATCAACCAGGCCCAGGGCAGGGGCCACCTTCCCCACGTGCGCCTGATCTGCCAGGAGCATGGCGGGCCTGCTGCGGGCCGCAACCGGGGGGTGGAGGCTGCCCGGGGCGATGTGATCGTGTTCATCGACAGTGATCTGGTGGTGACCGCCGATTTCCTCCTGCAGCATGCCCGCGGCCTGCAGCAGGACTGGCAAGGCAACCGCAACCGGCTCAGCTTCACCTATGGCGCCGTGATCAACACCGCCAATTTCGCCCATCCCACGGCGGAGCGCCACAAGCTGCGGGATCTCTCCTGGGCCTACTTCGCCACCGGCAATGTGGCGATTGAGCGGCAGCTGCTGGAGCGGGCCGGCCTGTTCGACACCGCCTTCCGGCTCTATGGCTGGGAGGACCTGGAGCTGGGGGAGCGGCTGCGCCAACTGGGGGTGCGGCTGGTGCGCTGCCCGGCCGCCGTCGGCTACCACTGGCACCCGGCCCTCAGCCTCGACCAGATCCCCCGGCTGGTGCTGGTGGAACAGGAGCGGGCCCGCATGGCCCTGGTGTTCTTCCGCAAGCACCCCAGTTGGCGGGTGCGTTTCATCATCCAGTACACCTGGCTGCATTGGCTGCTGTGGGAGCTGCTCACCCTGGGTGGGGTCTTGAATGAGCGCAGCCTGCGCCCCCTGCTGGCCTGGCTGATCCGTCGCGGTCAGCCAGGGCTGGCCCTGGAGGTGTTGCGGCTGCCCCTCAACCGCATCGGCGTTCGGGCCCTGTTCCGTCTGGCCCGCTCGGAGCGGAGCGTGGGCGCCGTTTGATAAGGTCGTTGGGTTCCCTAACACCGCACACCTGCGTGTTTCGGGTGACCTAACCGTGCAAGGCATCCTTCGATGCCGGTGGTTGTGGTCCCTGGCAGGTGGAGGCAAACCCGAAACCCCACAAACATGGCTGTTGTCACCCTTTCCGAGATGATGGAGGCGGGTGCCCACTTTGGGCACCAAACCCGCCGTTGGAACCCGAAGATGTCGCGCTACATCTATTGCGCGCGCAACGGGGTTCACATCATCGACCTCGTGCAGACTGCCGTCTGCATGAACAATGCCTACAAGTGGGTGCGCAGCGCTGCCCGCAGCGGCAAGCGTTTCCTGTTTGTCGGCACCAAAAAGCAGGCCTCCGAGGTGATCGCCCAGGAAGCAGGCCGTTGTGGTGCGGCCTATGTGAACCAGCGTTGGTTGGGCGGCATGCTCACCAACTGGACCACCATGCGGGCCCGGATTGAGCGTCTCAAGGATCTGGAGCGGATGGAGAGCTCCGGCGCCATTGCCATGCGCCCGAAGAAGGAAGCGGCCGTGCTGCGTCGCGAGTTGGATCGCCTGCAAAAATATCTGGGTGGTCTCAAGAACATGCGTCGCCTGCCGGACGTGGTGGTGCTGGTGGATCAACGCCGTGAAACCAACGCGGTGCTGGAGGCTCGCAAGCTCGATATCCCGCTTGTCTCGATGCTGGATACGAACTGCGACCCCGACCTCTGCGATGTGCCCATCCCCTGCAACGACGACGCCGTGCGCTCGGTGCATCTGGTGTTGAGCCGCCTGGCCGATGCCATCAACGAAGGCCGCCACGGCGCCGGCGATCCGGCCCAGGCGGAGCAGGGCTGAGCCGGCCACCCTTCCGTTTGCCTCCCTCCCTAATCCCCAAATCCAATGGCTGAGATTTCAGCAAAACTCGTTAAAGACCTGCGCGATAAAACCGGCGCCGGCATGATGGACTGCAAGAAAGCGCTTGCAGAAAACAACGGCGACACCGAAAAAGCCATCGAATGGCTGCGGCAGAAGGGTATTGCCAGCGCCGAGAAGAAGTCGGGTCGCACCGCCGCTGAGGGTGCGGTTGGTTCCTACATCCACACCGGTGCCCGTATTGGTGTGCTCGTGGAAGTGAACTGCGAGACCGACTTTGTGGCCCGTGGCGAGATCTTCCAAGACTTGATCCGCAACGTGGCGATGCAGATCGCCGCCTGCCCATCCGTGGATTTCGTCAAGGTGGAGGACATCCCCAGCGAGGTGGCTGATCGTGAAAAGCAGATTGAAATGGGTCGCGATGACCTGGATGGCAAAAAAGAGGAGATGAAGGAGAAGATCGTTGCCGGTCGTATTGGCAAACGTCTCAAGGAGATGGCCCTGATGGACCAGCCCTTCATCAAGGATTCCTCCATGACCGTTGCGGAGATGGTGAAGCAGGTGGCCGGCAAGGTGGGTGAAAACATCCAGGTGCGCCGGTTTGTGCGCTTCAACCTCGGTGAAGGCATCGAAGTGGAGAAGATGGACTTCGCCGCCGAAGTGGCGGCCATGGGCGGAGCCGCCTGAGCACCATCACAGCGGATCTCCCCCACCCCGATTGCCCCCAACCCCTGGTGGATCACCTCCAGGGGGTTGCCCAGGAGCTGCTCGGCTTCAGGGAGGAGCTGCAGGCCTCCAACCCTGCCCTCTACAGAGACCTGGCCCTCTACCTCCAGGTTTTGCGTGATGGCCTGTTGAACGCCGTTCAGCAGGCCTGTTTTCATCTGGCCACCCGGTTTTATCCGGACCGGTATTGCGCCATGGCACCCCAGCAGCGGGCCGAGCTGCAGAAGCGACTCTCCCTGCTCGTGATGCGCAGCAGCAGCCTGCTCACGGTGGAACAGCTGGCCCAGTTGGCGGGCCAGTTGGTGCAGGAGCGGCAACTGCAGCGGCAGCAACGCCAGCAGGAATGGTTGGCCCAGCTGCGCAAGCTGGGGGAGGAGCACGGTGAGGCCGAGCAGCCGACCGATCCCGAGGGCTCCATTCAGCTGCAGGTGGCGTTACCGATCGATCCCCAGCGCTGGCAGGCGCTGGTCGACGCGCCGGCGATGCATCCCCAGGGCGAGGAAGCGGATGGGGCTGGCCTTGAGGACCTGCTCAACGACAGCGACGACACCCTGCTCGATGCCCTGATCGACCCTGTCGAGCTGGGCGCCCTTCCCCAGCCCTGGAACACCCCCTGCCTGCCGCTGGATCCCCAGGCCCTGTTGGCCTGGTTGGAGGGGTTTGAGCGGGCCCTGCAACGGCTGCTGCGCAACCTCTCCCACGCCTTGAACAGGGAGCTGTTGCGATTGGAGCTGAGCCGTAGCCTGCTGCCCGCCAGCCTGCTGCAGGCGGCCCTGCAGGGCCAACTCGAGCCCCAGCCGGCGCCGGCCAATCTGCTGCGCCTACCCCTGCCCCTCAGCCCGGAATCGGGAGCGGAGCTGGACAGTGTGGCCCTATTGCTGCGCCCAGCAGACCTGGAACTCGACCAGCCCCGGCTACGCCACTGCCGCAGCCGCCTGCAGCGCCGCCGCCAGGAGATACGCAGAATGGCTGAGCAGCATCGCCGCGTCCAGCGGCGACTCCAGACGCTTGAGGCGGAACGGCTGTGGCATCAGGACACCTCCAGCCCCCCCCAGGATCCACCCCCGCCCTAGATCCCCATGGTGGTTGGTTCCGCACCCTGCAGCAGGCCCTGCAGCTGGAGGCGGAGCGGGGCTTCACCAACTTGGTTGGCCGCCGTGAGCAGTTCAACAGCTTCCTGGCCCGCTCGCTGCGCCAGCCCGAGCCTGGCCTGCAGCCCTCAGCGGCAGGCCTGCAGCTCGCCGAGCGGTTCGACCGCTACGACCAGCTCAACCCATCCCAGCGCCAGGTGGTGGTGGCCCAGTG
>JAGYNF010000050.1 GCA_018400215.1 Cyanobium sp. M55B138
GAAGGTGCACGAGGGCCGTCCCAACATCGAGGACGCGATCCGCTCCGGTCGCATTCAGCTGATTATCAACACGCCGATCGGCCGCCAGGCCGCCCACGACGACCAATACCTGCGCCGCGCCGCCCTCGACTACGCCGTGCCCACCGTCACCACCCTGGCCGGTGCCCGGGCGGCGGTGGAGGCGATCACGGCCCTGCAGCAGCAGCGCCTGGAGATCCATGCCCTGCAGGACATCCATGCCGCCCAGTCGGCAACGGCGCCGACTCTTTAACCTGGGGGTCTTCGAACGCCTCCCACCGATGACTGCCACCCCCGAGGCTCCCAGCAGGCCCGTGATCGCCCCGGGCAGCGACGCCACCGCTGCCTTCCGCGCCGCCTACGAGAACCGTTACACCTGGGATCCCGGCTTCGCTGGCTACCAGGGCCGTTGCGTGTGGGAGCAGCCCGGGGTTGCCGGTGAACCCGACCAGCGCGTGGAGGGCACCTTCACCGTGGGCGCCGACCTCAAGGCCCAGGTGGAGGGCATCAGCAATGAGGAGATCCACAAGGCCATCGCCTCCCAGCTCTGGGAGGTGGCCATCCACCGGGTGCGCCGCAGCTTCGAGCAGACCCATGCCGCCAACAGCTTCAGCGCCGGCGACACCGATGCGGTGGGCACCGAGGTGATCGTGGGCGGCAAGAACAGCGGCGACCGCTACCGGATCAACAACGACGTGGTGACGATGGTGCATCGCCACATCCACGGCACGGTGGTGACAATCTTCACCGAAGACGTCATCCACACCGGCCGTGGCTACCTGAGCCGCAGCTACACCAGTCGTTACGCCGATCCCGGCACGGGCGAGCCGAAGGGTGGCCTCAGCCGCTTCACCGACACCTTCGTGCCCCTGGTGGAGGGTGGCCCCTGGGTGTTGAGCGAGCGGGTGGTGGAGACGGAGGCCTTTGGCGACACGCCCTCAGGCCGTCAGCTTTTCCGGTTCGAGGATCTCGCTCCCCTGGGCTAGATCCTGGAACGGCCAGGAGCCACAATGCGCCGATGCTTTCCCTCTGGCTCGGTGCCTACGATCAAGGTCTGGCCTATGCCGGCCTGGCCCTTGGTACCTATCTGACGCTGCGCGTCCTCAACTTCCCCGACCTCACCGTGGACGGCTCCTTTGCCCTCGGCGGCGGCACGGCGGCCGTGATGATCAGCAAGGGCGTGCCGGTGCCGGCGGCCCTGGCCCTGGCCATGGTGTTTGGCGGCTTGGCCGGGTTCGTGACCGGCGTGATTCATACCCGGCTGGGGGTAAATGACCTGTTCGCCGGCATCCTCACCACCACCGGCCTCTATTCGATCACCCTGCGGCTGATGGGTCGCTCCAACATTCCCCTGCCGCAAACACCCGCGGGGATCCTGGCCCTGCCCGACCTGGGCCTGGGCCTGGATGGCCAATGGGCGGTGGGCCTCAGCCTGGTGGTGCTGGGGCTGATCCTGCTCATCTCCCTGCTGCTTGCCACCGACTTTGGCCTGGCCCTGCGCGCCCTGGGGAACAACCCCACGATGGCCAGGGCCAATGGCATCAACCAGCGCCGTGGGCTCACGCGCGGCATCGCCGCCGCCAATGCTTTGGTGGCCCTGGCCGGTGCCCTGGTGGCCACCTATCAGGGTTTTGCCGACGTGACCATGGGCATCGGCTCGCTGATTCTTGGCCTCGGCATGGTGATCATCGGCGAATCGGTGCTCCGGCCACGCTCGGTGCCTTGGGCCCTGCTGGCGGTGGCGGTGGGGGCGGTTCTCTTCCGCACCATGATCGCCATCGCCCTGCAGCTGGGCCTCGAACCTGTGGATCTCAAGTTGGCCACGGCGCTGCTGCTGCTGATCGCCTTTGCCTTCGGCCGGTTGCGCATTCCCGGCCTGTCGGCAGACCAGGGGAGGCAGGCGTGATGCCTTCTCTCCCTGGTCTGTGGGTTGAGGAGCTCAGTTGGGGCCATCCCCTGCCTGGATCGGGCTGGCGGCAATTGTTCAGCGGTTTCTCGATGCGCTGCTCCCCCGGCCAGTTTGTGGTGGTGATTGGCAGCAACGGCTCCGGCAAGAGCACCCTGCTCAACCTGGTGGCCGGCACCCTGCGCCTCGGCGCTGGCCGCATCCACCTGGGGGGCCGCCCTCTGCACCATTTGAAGGACCACCAGCGAGCCCGCTGGATCGGGCGGGTGATGCAAAACCCCCTGGAGGGCACCTGCCCGGAGCTCACCGTGGCTGAAAATCTGCGCTTGGCGGAGCGCCGCAACCGGCCCACCCTGCTGGCGGGAGGCTTTCTCTTGGGCGCCTTGGGCGGCATCCATCCCAATGGCGCCGACCGGCGTCGCTACCGAGAGCTGCTGGGCGACCTGGGGCTGCCCCTGGCCGACCGCCTCGATGAACCCGTAGGCCAGCTCTCGGGAGGCCAACGCCAGACCCTCAGCCTGGTGATGGCCACCCTGGGGTCGCCGAATCTGCTGTTGCTGGATGAGCACACCGCTGCCCTCGACCCCCGGGCTGAGGCCACGGTGATGGCTCTCACCGATCGGCTGATCCGCCAGTTCGGCACCACCACCTTGATGGTGACCCACAGCCTCGAGCAGGCCTTGGGCCATGGCGATCGGCTGGTGATGCTGCACGAGGGTCGCCTGATCGGCGATTGGAATGCGGCCGAGCGTGAACAGCTCGACCCGCCCGCATTGCGGGCCATGTATGGCGCTGCCATAGTGTCGAGCCAGTCATCCAGTGCCCCCGATGGGTCTTCAGCGCCGTGAATTTCTCAGCCTGATCGGGGCCAGTGCCGTGGGCACCGTGGTGCTCACGGCCTGTGGAAAGTTTGGAGGTGCGGCCAGGGTCGAGGGGCCCACCATCGGCATGCTGCAAATGCTGGATGCGCCGCCACCGAACAACACCCGCAAGGGCTTTGAAGCGGCCCTGGCTGAAGCCGGCTACCTCCCTGGAGAGACGGCCAATTTCATCCAGAAAGATGCGGCTGGGGAGATGCCCAACACCACCCTGGTGATGAAGCAGTTCGTGGGCGATCAAGTGGACATGATCCTGGCGGTAGGCACCCCGCCGCTGCAGGCGGCCATGAAGGAGGCTCCAGAAACCACACCGGTGATCTTCTGCTATTGCTCCAATCCCTGGGGTGCCGGGGCCGGCACGCCCCCCGGAGGTGTTGGTCAGCACCGGCCCAATGTGGTGGGCACGATCGGCACCAACCCGGTGGGCAAGGAGCTGGATCTGGCCCGCCGGATTAACCCAGAGCTCAAGACCGTGGGGCTGATCTACAACCCTGGTGAGCCCAACTCCGAATACGAAGCCAAGGTGCTCAAGGAGGAAGCCTCCCAGCGCAACATCATCGTGGTGGAGCAGTCGGTGGCCAACTCCGGCGAAGTGCTGCAGGCCGCCCAGGTATTGGCCGAAAAGAAGGTGGAGGCCTTTGTGAAGATCGGCGATTACGCCACCATTCAAGGCTTCGGCTCGATTGCCAAGGTGGGTCTCGAGAAAAAGATCCCCGTGTATTCGGTGGACGCCGACGATATTAATTTGCCCGGATGTCTTGCCACGATTGGCTGGTCCTACTTTGATGATGGCTATGCAGCCGGCAAGCTGGCCGTGCGGGTGCTCAAGGGCGAATCTCCTGCCACGATGGCCTTCGAGCCCCTCACCAAAACCGATCTGCTGCTGAACAAGGCCACCGCGGCGGCGATCGGAGTGACCCTGCCAGAGGATCTGCTCAAGGAAGCCAAGGAGGTGGTGGCCTGATCAGCGTCGGGATGGCACGATCGCTGCAAATCTGCAGCAGATTCCTTGGCCTTCCTGGACGCACTCAACTCCCTGGTGTGGGGGCCACCCACCCTCTGGTTGTTAGGCCTCACCGGCCTCTACCTGATGCTGGGGCTGCGTTTGATGCCGCTGCGGCGGATGGGCTTTGGCTTCCGCCAGGCGTTCAATTCGATCCGCAATAGCAAGGGTGAAGGCGATGTGAGTGCCTTCGCCAGCCTCACCACCGCCCTGGCGGCCACGATCGGCACCGGCAACGTGGCCGGGGTGGCTGGGGCCATCAGCGTGGGGGGGCCAGGGGCTGTGTTCTGGATGTGGCTGATCGCCCTGGTGGGCATTGCCACCAAGTACGCCGAATCCCTGCTTGCCGTGCACTATCGCGAGGTGGATGACCTCGGCGAGCACGTGGGCGGGCCGATGTATTTCATCCGCAATGGGCTGGGTCCGCGCTGGGGCTGGATGGCCAGCCTGTTTGCCGTCTTCGGCACCCTGGCGGGCTTCGGCATCGGCAACGGCGTGCAGGCCCATGAGATGGCCTTGGCGCTCAAAACCACCCTGGGTGTGCCCGAACTGCTCACCGGGCTGGTGATGGCGGCGATCGCCTTTGCCGTGCTGATTGGCGGCATTGAGCGGATCGGCAAGGTCACCGAGGTGGTGGTGCCCGTGATGGCTGCTGTGTATGTGGGTGGCGCCCTGGTGATCCTGGCCTTCCATGTCGCCGAAATCCCCGCGGCCTTCGGGGTGATCTTCAGCGATGCCTTCACCGGCCAGGCGGTCGCCGGCGGATCCCTGGGCGTGGTGATTCAGCGCGGCATCGCCCGAGGCATCTTTTCCAATGAATCCGGCATGGGCACGGCACCGATCGCCCAGGCGGCTGCCAAGCCCGGGGATCCGGTGCTGCAGGGCAGTGTGTCGATGATCGGCACCTTCATCGACACCATCGTGATCTGCACGATGACGGCGCTGGTGATCGTGCTCAGCGGCCTCTACGGCAGCGGTGAGACCGGGGTGGCACTCACGATTGGCGCCTTTGACCAGGAACTGCCTGGCTCGGCCTGGCTGGTGACCTTTGCCACGGTGCTGTTCACCGGCACCACCATCCTCGGCTGGGGCTATTACAGCGAGCGCTGCCTGGAATTTCTGGTGGGCACCGCCGCGATCAAGCCCTTTCGGCTGGTGTGGGTTGCGGTGGTGGTGATCGGCGCCGTGGCCGCCGGCGGGGTGATCTGGACGATCGCCGATATTCTCAACGGCCTGATGGTGATTCCCAACCTGATCGGCCTGCTGCTGCTCTCGGGCACGGTGTTCAAGCTCACCCGCGACTACAACTTCGAGGCCCGCTCCAACAATTGAGCGGGCCGGCGGCGGTGAAGCTCAGGGCAGGGGTGCGACGGCCTTGAGCTTCTCGTTGAGTTGCATGGCCATCGACTGCCGGCCCACCGCCAGCACCTTGAGGGTGTCCTCATGCATGCGCAGTTGGGCGTCAGCCACCTGCATGCCCCGCACCAGTTCCTTGAGGTCGTCGGGCAGGCTGTTGAGGTCGTAGCGCTTGCCCTCAAAGGTGAGCACGGGGGGCTCCTGCTGCTGGGGGGTGACGTCCAAGGAAAACAACTCCGAATTGATCGGTCTCAGGATACCGATCCAGCACCGCTTCGCCCCTCCTCTCCCCTGGGTCCCCTGTTCAGGGGTCGCTTGAAGAAGAACATCAGCAGCGGCCCCACCTGGGCGGCCTCCACCATCTCCCAGTTCTCGCGGCCGAGGGCGTTGAGAAAGAACTGCAGCTGTTCGGCCGGATGGCGCGGCTTGGCACCGGTGTATTGCTGGGGAAATTCCCGCCGCAGGTAGTCGGCGCTCAGGGCACCCCCCAGCCGTTCGCTGTCCGCCTTGGGTGAGGGCGGCTCAGGGGGATTGCCACTTTCCACATTGATGTGAATCACCCGGTATTCCCAGGCCATGCCGTGTGTTGTCAGGGGGTGAGGTCGATGAACTGGCGGCGGCAGAGGTCGCGGTAGCGGCCGGCGCTGGCCAGCAACTGATTGTGACTGCCCTGCTCCACGATCCGCCCCGCCTCCAGCACCACGATCCGATCGGCACGTTGCACCGTCGCCAGCCGGTGGGCGATCACCAGCACGGTGCGGCCGGCCATGGCCTGCTCCAGCCCCCGCTGCACCGCCTCCTCCGCCTCGGCATCGAGGGCGCTGGTGGCCTCATCCAGCAGCAGCAGGGCCGGGTTGCCGAGCACGGCGCGGGCGATCGCCAGCCGCTGCAGCTGGCCGCCGGAGAGGTTGCGGCCCCGCTCCTCCAGCCGGCTGCCATAGCCGTGGGGCAGGGCCTCGATGAAGCCATCGGCATTGGCCACGCGGGCGGCGGTGCGGATTTGCTCAGGGCTGGCGGGGCGGCCGAAGGCGATCGCCTCGGCGATCGTGCCCGAGAACACCGGGCTCTGCTGCGGCACCAGGGCGATGGCGTGGCGCAGCTCCCGGGCGCGCAGATCGACCAGGTTCTGGCCATCCAGCAGCACCCGCCCCTGCTGGGGCGTGTTGAAGCGCAGCAACAGGGAAAACAGGGTGCTCTTGCCAGCTCCCGAAGGACCCACCAGGGCCACCACCTGCCCCGGTTCCACCGCCAGGTTGAGGTCGGCCAGCACGGCAGCGTGGTGGTCGTAGCCGAAGTGGATGCCCTCCAGCTGCAGGGCCCCCTGCACCGGCCCCAGGGGCCGGGCCGTGGGCCGATCGGGCGGCTCCACGGGCTCGGCCTCAATCGCCCGCAGCCGCTGCAGCGAGGCCTGCCCCTGCTGGAACTCGTTGAAGTTGGTGGTGAGGTGGGCGATCGGGTCGATCAGCATCAGCAGGGCGGCCACGTAGCTGCTCAGCCCCTGGCCATCCAGCTGGCCGCTCTGGATGCGCCAGGCGCCTACCAGCAGCACCGCCAGGATGCCGAGGGCCTCCAGGAAGCCCACCACCGGATGCTGTAGGGCCAGCAGCCGCAGGGTGCGATAGCGGGCGCTGCGGTGCTGCTCCACCTCGTGGTTAAAGCGCTGCTGCAGCCAGGGTTCGGCGGCGTAGGCCCGCACCAGGGGCAGCCCGGCGATGGCTTCGGCCAGCAGGCCCGCCAGTTCGCTCACCTGGCGTTGGCTGCGGTCGGCCGCCGCCAGCACCCGCGCGCCAAACCCACTCACCAGCAGGGCAATCACCGGGGCCAACAGCAGGGTGGCCAGGGCCAGGGGCCAGTCGAGCCAGAGCATCGTGGCCAGCACCGCCAGCAGCTGCAGGCCGCTGGGCAGGGTGTCGTGGATCGTCTTGTAGATCACCTCCCCCACCCGATCGGCATCCTCGGTGAGCCGGTAGGTGAGGTCGCCGGCCGACAGACTGTCGAGGGCGCTGAAGCGCAGCTGCTGCAGCCGGGCAAACAACTGCTGCCGCAGGGTCTGACTCACCCGCAGGGCCGGATCAGCCAGCAGGGTGTCCTGGCCGAACTGGGCCAGCTTCTGCACCAGAAACACCAGCAGGGCCAGCAGGATCGTGCGCAGGCTGGTGGCCAGATCGCCAGCGCCGATGGCGGGGATCAGCCGACCGGCCAGCAGGGCCAGCAGGGGCCAGCAGGCCACGGTCACCACCACGCAGGCGCCCCCACCCCACAGGCGGCGGCGGTGCGGGCGCAGCAGGGGCCAGATCCGCGCCACACTGCTGAGCAGGCCAGGGCCTGACTGGGAAGATGGGATCATGCCCGCACGCTAGTTCGGTCGTTGCCAGCCCCCAACCACCCTGCCAACCCCCTCCCCAGCCCCCTGAATGCCCGCCTGGAAGCTTGATCAATACCTGAAATACCAGGGGCTGGTGGCCACCGGCGGCGAGGCCAAGCTGCGCATCCAGCGCGGCGATGTGCGGGTGAACGGGCTGATCGAAACCCGCCGCGGCCGCCAGCTGGCCGTGGGTGATGCCGTGGGCCTGGATGGCCGCGAACTGCTGGTCACGCCGGCGGCTCGGGGGTGATAAGGGGCTGGCGGGCGGCCGACTAGCCTGGCCTGCAGTCGATGGCGAACGGGAATGGTGCGAAAGGCTGTGATCGCCGGCAACTGGAAGATGCACATGACCTGCGCTGAAACGCGGGCCTTTGCCGCCGCCTTCCGCCCCCTGATCGCCGGGATGCCCGCCGACCGGGAGGTGGTGATTGCGCCCCCCTTCACCTCCATCCCCACGCTCTGCCGCCACCTGGAGGGGGCTGGCGTGGCCATTGCCGGCCAGAATGTGCACTGGGAAGACCAGGGCGCCTACACCGGCATGATCTCGGCGCCGATGCTGCTGGAGCACGGGGTCACCCACGCGATTTTGGGCCACAGCGAGCCCCGCAAGTACTACAGCGAAACCGACGAACAGATCAATTTGCGGGCCCGCACCGCCCAGCGCCACGGCCTGCTGCCGATCCTGTGCGTGGGGGAGAGCCTCGACCAGCGCGAGGCCTCCGAAACCGAGCGGGTGATCCATCGCCAGATCGAGCAGGGGCTGGAGGATGTGGATCCCACCCATTTGATCGTGGCCTATGAGCCGATCTGGGCCATCGGCACCGGCAAGACCTGCCCCGCCGAGGAGGCCAACCGCATCTGTGGCTTGATTCGCGGCTGGGTGGGCAATGCCGACGTAACCGTGCAATACGGCGGTTCGGTGAATCCCGCCACCATCGACGACCTGATGGCCCAGAGCGAGATCGATGGCGTGCTCGTGGGTGGGGCTTCGCTCCAGGCCGAGAGCTTTGCGCGGATTGTCAACTACCAGGTGCCAGCGCGGGTGTGATCTGGGGGCAGCGCACCCTGGTGATGGGGGTGATCAACCTCACCCCGGATTCCTTCAGCGACGGCGGCCGCATCACCGGGGTTGAGCAGGCCGTGCGGGCGGCGGGTCGCCTGGTGGCCCAGGGGGCTGATCTGCTCGACCTGGGCGGCCAGAGCACCCGGCCCGGGGCCGAGGAGGTGGGTGTGGCGGCTGAGCTGGAGCGGTTGCTGCCTGCGTTGGTGGCGATCCGGGCGGCCCATCCCCAGCTCACCCTCTCGGTGGACACCTTTCACGCCGCAGTCGCAGAAGCGGCCCTGGCGGCCGGGGCCGATTGGGTGAATGACGTGCATGGCGCCAGTGCCCTGCGCGATCCGGCCATGGCGGCCCTGGTGGCCGCTGCGGGGTGTCCCTACGTGTTGATGCACAGCCGGGGGGATAGCCGCAGCATGGACCGGCTCAGCCACTACGCCGATGTGGTGGGGGAGGTGCGCGGGGAGCTGCTGCGGGCCAGCGACCAGCTGCTGGCCGGAGGTGTGGCGGCCCACCAGTTGATCTGGGATCCAGGCCTGGGCTTTGCCAAGACCACCGCCCAGAACCTGGAGCTGTTGCGGGGCCTGGGCCGCCTGCGGCAGGAGGGATTCCCCCTGCTGGTGGGGCCCTCCCGCAAGCGCTTCATCGGCGCGGTGCTGCAGGAGCCCCGGCCGCGGGCCCGGCTCTGGGGCACGGCGGCCGTCTGCGGCCAAGCCATTGCCAAGGGGGCCGACGTGCTGCGGGTGCATGACGTGGGCCCGATCGTGCAGACGGCGCGGATGGCCGATGCCCTCTGGCGCGGTGGCGCTCAGGCGCTGGTGTAGTCGATTTCGCCGCGGATGTTCACCCGGGCCAGGGAGAAGAAGCGGA
>JAGYNF010000051.1 GCA_018400215.1 Cyanobium sp. M55B138
CCCTGGGCTCCACCATCGAACTGGCCCAGAGCGGTGACCGGGCCACCGTGGGCGGCATCGTGGTGCTGGTGCTGGTGTTCCTGGTCACGATCGTGGGCATCATCTTTGTGCAGGAGGGCAGCCGCCGCATCCCGATCGTGAGTGCCAAGCGCCAGGTGGGCGGAGCCAGCGTGCTGGCCGCCCGCCAGAGCTACCTACCCCTCAAACTCAACGCCGGCGGTGTGATGCCGATCATCTTTGCCTCGGCGGTGGTGTTCCTGCCCCTCACGGTGGCCAACCTCACCCAATCGCCCCTTCTGATTCAGGTGGCGGGCTACCTCAACCCCAACAGCAGCACCCCCTGGGTCTACGCCCTGCTGTTCTTCGCCCTGATCGTGGGCTTCTCCTTCTTCTACGCCTCCCTCACCGTGAACCCGGTGGATGTGGCCAGCAATCTCAAGCGGGGCGGCGTGGCGATCCCCGGGGTGCGCCCCGGCTCCGCCACCGCCACCTATCTGGGCGGGGTCCAGAATCGGCTCACCCTGCTCGGGGCCCTCTTCCTGGGGGCCGTGGCCATCATTCCCTCGGCCGTGGAGGGGGCCACCCAGGTCAAGACCTTCCAAGGGCTGGGGGCCACCTCCCTGCTGATCCTGGTGGGTGTGGCCATCGACACGGCCAAACAGGTGCAGACCTATGTGATCTCCCAGCGCTACGAGGGCATGGTGCGGCAGTGAGCCGTCGCCCCTCTCCCCCCGCCTCCTCCACCCCCTCTCAACCATGAAGCAACGCCTTCTCTTCCTCGGTCCGCCTGGTGCCGGCAAGGGCACCCAGGCCCAGCTGCTGGCTGCGGAGCGGCAGTTGCTGCACCTCTCCACCGGCGATCTGCTGCGGGGCGAAGTGGCCGCCGGCACGGAGCTGGGCCAGGAAGCCGAAGCGGTGATGGCCCGCGGGGAACTGGTGAGCGATGCCCTGGTGCTGGCGATCGTGCGCAGCCGCCTGGAGCAGCAGGCCGCCGGTGGCGGTGGCGGCTGGTTGCTGGATGGCTTCCCGCGCAATGTCACCCAGGCCGATGCCCTGCGTGAGCTGCTGGAGCAACTGGGCCAGCCGATTGACCTGGTGGTGCTGATGGAACTCACCGATGCGGTGCTGATCCAACGGCTGCTGAGCCGCGGTCGGGCCGACGACAACGAAGCCGTGATCCGTCATCGCCTGGAGGTCTACCGCGAGCAGACGGCTCCGCTGATCGCCTATTACCGCGAAGCTGGGCTGCTGCAGGCCGTGGAGGCCGATGGCACGGTGGAGCAAATCGCCGAGCGCATCACTGGGCTGCTCCCCTGAACGGCTAGCGCAGGGGGAGCCCTGTGGTAGCTTTTTGGTTTGCAAATTTGGAGAGCACACCGCCCATGAAGGTGCGTGCCTCAGTCAAGAAGATGTGCGACAAGTGCCGGGTGATTCGTCGCCACGGCCGGGTGATGGTGATCTGCACCAACCCCAAGCACAAGCAGCGCCAGGGCTGATCGCCCCCGCTGGCGGCCCTCCACCGGGAGCGGCTGCTCCACTGGCCCCCGCGGGCCCATCAGCCCCCCTGCGGGCCCCACTGACCCCTGAATCGTTTCCCCCGTGGCTCGGATTGCCGGCGTTGATATCCCTCGCGACAAGCGGGTTGAGATTGCCCTCACCTACGTGTATGGCATCGGTCTGACCCGTGCCCAGAAAATTCTCGCCAAATCCGGTGTCAACCCCGACATCCGGGTGAAGGACCTCAGCGACGCCGACGTGCAAAAGCTGCGCGGTGCCGCCGACACCTTCACCCTGGAAGGCGACCTGCGCCGCCAGGAGGGCATGGCCCTCAAGCGCCTGCAGGACATCGGCTGCCTCCGGGGTCGCCGCCACCGCATGGGCCTACCCGTGCGCGGCCAGCGCACCCGCACCAACGCCCGCACCCGTCGCGGCGCCCGCAAAACCGTGGCCGGCAAGAAGAAGTAAGGCCAGCTGCGGGCCCTGCCCCAGCAGCCTCCCCTCTCACCGCCGTGGCCATGCCACCAGCGCTCTGCCGGATTCCAGGCCCCTCCACTTGTTCAGGAGTGGCCCCGCTGAAGCCGTCACCAGAACGCCCCCCTTTCCCCCGATCACCTCACCTGCTCCGGTAGGACCCTCTCCATGGCCAAGCCCGCCAAAAAATCTGGCCCCAAAAAGGCCAAACGCAATGTGCCCAACGGCGTTGCCCACATCCAGAGCACCTTCAACAACACCATCGTGTCGATCAGCGACACGGCCGGTGAGGTGATCTCCTGGAGCTCCGCCGGCGCCAGCGGCTTCAAGGGGGCCCGCAAGGGCACCCCCTTTGCCGCCCAAACGGCAGCGGAGGCGGCGGCCCGCCGCGCCCTCGAGCAGGGCATGCGCCAGATCGAAGTGCTGGTGCGTGGACCAGGATCCGGCCGGGAAACCGCCATCCGGGCCCTGCAGGTCGCCGGTCTGGAAATCACCCTGATCCGCGACGTCACGCCCCTGCCCCACAACGGCTGCCGCCGTGCCAAGCGCCGTCGCGTCTGATCCGTCGTTCCAAGTTTCAACGGGCAACCCGCCAACTTTCCGAGCCTTCAGACCGTGCTGCATTACCAAATTGACCGCATCGAGCACCAGGTCGCCGAGGACCGATCCCAGACCGGGGTGTTCCTGATCGGTCCGCTGGATCGCGGCCAGGCCACCACCCTCGGCAACGCCCTGCGTCGCGTGCTGATCGGCGCCCTCGAGGGCAGTGCTATCACGGCCGTGCGCATCTCCGGCGTGAACCACGAATACGCCACCGTGCCGGGGGTTCGGGAGGACGTTCTCGACATCCTGCTCAACTGCAAGCAGGTGTCGGTCACCAGCCGCAGCCGCGAACTGGAGATCGGCCGACTTGTGGTGAACGGTCCCGCCACCGTGACCGCCTCCGACCTGCAGTTCTCCTCCCAGGTGCAGGTGATTGACCCCAATCGCCTGATCGCCACCGTGGCCGATGGCCACAACCTGGAGCTTGAGGTGCACGTGGAGCGCGGCGTGGGCTATCGCCCCGTCGACCGCCACAACGAGGACACCAGCGCCATCGACCTGCTCCAGATCGATGCGGTGTTCAAGCCGGTGAAGCGGGTGAACTACACCGTGGATGAGACGGCCGTGGGTGAGGGCGGTTCGGCCCGGGAGCGGCTGCGGCTGGAGATCGAGACCAACGGCAGCATCACCCCCGATGACGCCATGGCCCAGGCGGCCAACCAGTTGATCGCCCTGTTCCAGCCCCTGGCCAGCCTCACGGCCGTCGAGGAACCCGGCCTGGAGCCGGAGCCCTCAGCCGAGGCCCAGATTCCCCTGGAGGAACTGAACCTCTCCGTGCGGGCCTACAACTGTCTCAAGCGGGCCCAGGTGAACTCCGTGAGTGACCTGATGGGCTTCAGCTACGAAGACCTGCTCGAAATCAAGAACTTCGGCTCCAAGTCGGCCGATGAAGTGATCGAAGCGCTTGAGCGCATCGGCATCACCCTGCCCCAGAGCCGCACCAGCGCCTGATTCACGGCGTTTGACACCCCCAGGACCCCAGCACCATGCGACACCAATGCCGAGTCCCCCAACTGGGACGCCCCGCCGACCAACGCAAGGCCATGCTGCGTGGTCTCACCACCCAGCTGATCCGCGAAGGTCGGGTCACCACCACCAAGGCCCGCGCCAAGGCCCTGCGTGATGAAGCCGAGCGGATGATCACCCTCGCCAAGGAGGGCAGCCTGGCCGCCCGTCGCCGGGCGATCGGCTACATCTACGACAAGCAGCTGGTGCACGCCCTGTTCGACAAGGCGCAGGAGCGCTACGGCGACCGCAGCGGCGGCTACACCCGCATCATCCGCACCGTGCCCCGCCGTGGGGACAATGCCGAGATGGCCATCATCGAACTGGTGTGATCGCCCGGGCCGGCCATGTCCGGGCTGGCCATGTCAACCGGTGAGCTTCGGCGCATTGCCCTCTGCCTCCAATACGACGGCAGCGCCTTCCACGGCTGGCAGCGCCAGAGCAATGCCTCCAGTGTGCAGGCGACCCTGGAGGCGGCCATTCGCAGGCTCGACCCCGCGGGACCGGCGCGCACCGCCGCCGCCGGACGCACGGACACCGGGGTGCACGCCGCCGGCCAGGTGGTGCACTTCGACTGCGCCGGACCGATCCCGGCCGAGCGCTGGGCCAAGGCGCTGAATGGGCTGCTGCCGAACAGTGTGCGCGTGGTGGCCGCCAGCGCCGTGCCAGCCCAGTGGCATGCCTGCTTTTCTGCCACCTACCGCCGCTACCGCTACACGCTCTACAACGGTCGCAGACCCAACCTGTTCCTCGCCCCATGGTGCTGGCACCGCTACCGGCTGCGGCTGGATGAAGCGCTGATGCGCCGGGCCCTGGAGGGAATGGTCGGGGAGCACGACTTCGCCGCCTTTCAACGGGCCGGCAGCAGCCGCAGCCACTCCCGCACCCAGGTGCAGGCGGTGGCCGTGGAGCGCCAGGGCGACCTGATCCGGGTGGAACTCCAGGCCAGTGGCTTCCTCTATGGCATGGTGCGCCTGGTGATGGGCCAACTGGTGGCGGTGGGTGAAACCAGCCTCAGCCCGCTGGCCTTCGAGCAGCGCTGGCGCCAACGCCAGCGGGCCGCCGTGAAGGAGGCCGCACCCGCCCGGGGGCTCTGCCTGCTGCGGGTGGGCTATCCCGCGCCGGTGTTCCCGGAACCCGCCTGGTATGATGGCCAACCGCGGTTTCAGTTGGAGCTTTCCGATCCACCTCCCGATCCAGTTCATCTGCATCGGCAGGCCCTTGAAACGCCTGAACAGGCGTTGGATCAATAGAGAAAGTCGCCAGCTGGCCAATCCGCCATCCGCAGGGCCCCAACCGGCCAAGCGGTAAGGTCGATGGATCGTGAACGGAACGGGTGCCCCGCGCACCTGCATGCGGCGCGACTCCACGACCACCAGCCCAGCCCCCTACGGCCTGCCGGTGCCTGACCAGGCGATATGAACAAGACTCCCCTGCCCTCCCTTGATTCGCTCGAACGCCAGTGGTACCTGGTGGACGCTGAGAATCAGACCCTCGGCCGTCTGGCCAGTGAGGTGGCCACGGTGCTGCGCGGCAAAAACAAGCCCACCTACACCCCCCACCTCGACACCGGTGACTTCGTCATCGTGATCAACGCGGACAAGATTCGCGTGAGTGGCAACAAGCCCACCCAGAAGCTGTATCGCCGCCATTCCGGCCGGCCTGGTGGCATGAAGACCGAAACCTTCGCCCACCTGCAGGCCCGGATCCCTGAGCGGATCGTGGAGAAGGCCATCAAGGGCATGCTTCCCCACAATTCCCTGGGCCGCCAGCTGTTCCGCAAGCTGAAGGTCTACAAGGGCAGCGACCATCCCCACGCCGCCCAAATGCCCCAGGCCCTCGCCCTCGATCCCGCCACTGCCGCCCAATGAGCACCACCAAAGTCGTCTACTGGGGCACGGGCCGTCGCAAGACCGCCGTTGCCCGCGTCCGCGTGGTGCCCGGCACCGGCACCGTCACCATCAACGGCCGCCCCGGTGACAACTACCTCAACTACAACCCGGTGTACCTGGCGGCGGTGAAAGCCCCCCTCAACACCCTGGGCCTGGCCACGGAGTACGACCTCCTGGTGAACGTGCGCGGTGGGGGCCTCACGGGCCAGGCCGATGCCATCAAGCAGGGTGCAGCCCGGGCCCTGTGCGATCTCTCGCCCGACAACCGCAAGCCCCTCAAGACCGAAGGCCACCTCAGCCGCGACCCCCGCGCCAAGGAGCGTCGCAAGTACGGCCTCAAGAAAGCCCGCAAGGCTCCCCAGTTCTCGAAGCGCTGATTCGCTTTTTCCTCCCCAGCCCGATCCAGCCATGCCCAAGGCCGACATTCACCCCACCTGGTATGCCGATGCCAAGGTGATCTGCAATGGGGAGGTGGTGATGACCACCGGCTCCACCTCCCCGGAAATCCACGTGGATGTGTGGAGCGGCAACCACCCCTTCTACACCGGTACCCAGAAGATCCTCGACACCGAGGGCCGTGTGGATCGGTTCATGCGCAAATACGGCATGGCCGGTGTTACCAACGCCGACTCCGCCGCAGCCCCAGCCACCCCGGCAGCTGCCGAAGCCGAAGCCGAGGGCTGATCAGCCCTCCAGCCAGCCGTTGAGCGCTGCAGTGGGTCTGGATGGGCAGCATCAGCCCCTCGCGACGGTTCGCCCCGGCCCCCTGCCAGCATCCAGCCAATGGATCCAACCCTGCTGCACGAGCGCCTCGAGACGGCCCGCCGCACCTTCGACAGCCTCGAGCGGCAACTGGCCGATCCGGATGTGGCCGCCAATCCGGCCCAACTGCAGACCATTGCCCGCGAGCGCTCCCGGCTGGAGCCCCTGGTCAACGACCACCACCGCCTCTGCAAGCTCGAGCAGGAACACCAGGATGCCCGCAGCCTGCTGCGGGACCACCGGGGCGACAGCGCCATGGAGGAGCTGGCCCAGGAGGAGCTGGCCCAACTGGACGCTGCGATCGAGGCCCTGAAGCAACGCCTCACCCTGGCCCTGCTGCCGCAGGATCCCCGCGACGCCCGCAGTGTGATGCTGGAGATTCGCGCCGGAGCCGGCGGCGATGAAGCGGCCATCTGGGCGGGCGACCTGGCGCGGATGTACGAGCGCTACGCCCAGAGTGTGGGCTGGCGGGTGGCGCCGGTGAGTGCCTCGGAGGCCGAGCTGGGCGGCTACAAGGAGCTGATCCTGGCCATCCAGGGGGAGGGGGTGTTCAGCCAGCTGAAATTCGAAGCCGGCGTGCACCGGGTGCAACGGGTGCCCGCCACCGAATCCCAGGGCCGGGTGCACACCTCCACCGCCACCGTGGCGGTGATGCCCGAAGCCGATCCGGTGGAGGTGCAGATCGACCCTGGTGACCTGGAAATCAGCACGGCCCGCTCCGGCGGCGCCGGCGGCCAGAACGTCAACAAGGTGGAGACGGCCGTGGACCTGCTGCACAAACCCACCGGCATCCGGGTGTTCTGCACCCAGGAACGCTCCCAGCTGCAGAACCGCGAACGGGCGATGGAGATCCTGCGGGCCAAGCTCTATGAGCGGGAACTCGCCGCCGCCCAGGCCGAAGAGCGCTCCGTGCGCCTGGCCCAGGTGGGCAGTGGCGACCGCAGCGAGAAAATCCGCACCTACAACTACAAGGACAGCCGCACCACCGACCACCGCCTGGGCCGGAATTTCAGCCTGGAGCCCGTGCTCAACGGCCAGCTCGCCGACCTGATCGAGGCCTGCATCGCCGCTGACCAGAGCCGTCAGCTCGAGGAACTGGCAGCCCAGGCCAACAGCTGATCCGCCCGCTCAACCCGCCGCAGCGGGGCCTCCAGCGGCTCCAGGCCGATCACATATTTGGCCCATTCCCGATAGTGCCCGGAGCGCACCAGGCGGCTGGCCTCAAAGCCGGGCCCGCTGAGGGGGCGATGGGGGGGGCGCGCCAGCGCCATGCCGGCTTCCCGGGGCGTGCGGTTGCCCTTGCGCACGTTGCAGCTCAGGCAGGCGGTGGTCACGTTGTCCCAAGTGTCGCCGCCACCACGGCTGCGGGGCAGCACATGGTCTACCGAGAGGCGGTCGCTGCCCGTGCCGCAGTATTGGCAGCGATGGCCATCCCGCTGGAACAGGTTGCGGCGGGTGAGGGGCAGGGGCCGGTAGGGCACCCGCACAAACTGGCGCAGGCGGATCACCGTGGGCTGCATCAGATCGGCGCGAATGCGACGCACCCCGTCGTGTTCGAGGCCCTCGGCCTTGCCCTTGAGCACCATCACCACAGCGCGGCGCCAACTCGTGATGTTCAGCGGCTCATAGGAGGCGTTGAGCACCAGTACCTGGCCCATGTCGATAGCCGGCCGCGACAGATTCGGCGCTAGAAGGCATGCTAGTGCCAATTCCTGAAGGATTTCGTGACCCAGGCCACCAAGCCAGGCTGGGTGCCCCAGGGCATCCCCCCTGCCGAGGGCAGGAACGGGGCAGGGCTGGAGCGCCAGCGGGCCTGGGTGGAGGTGGACCCGGCCGCCATCGCAACCAATGCCCGGAGCCTCTGCCGGCACATCGGCCCCGGCAGCCGCCTGATGGCCGTGGTGAAGGCCGACGGCTATGGCCACGGCGCCGTGACGGTGGCCCAGGCAGCCCTGGCGGGGGGAGCCCACTGTTTCGGTGTGGCCACCCTGGGGGAGGGGATCGAACTGCGCCGGGCCGGCATCGACGCACCGGTGCTGGTGATGGGCTGCCTCAGCCAGGCCGAGGAGCTGCGCAGCTGCCTGCAATGGCACCTGATGCCCACGATCAGTGGCATGCGGGAGGCGCTGCTCTGCCAGAACCTGGCCAGGGGCCACGGGCGCGCCATGCCTCTGCAGCTGAAGCTGGATACGGGCATGGCCCGCCTGGGCGCCGACTGGCAGGAGGGTCCCCGCCTGGTGGCCGCCATCCAGGGCCTGGAGGCGGTGCAACTGGTGGGCCTCTACTCCCATCTTGCCAGTGCCGACCTGCCCCCCGGTGAAGATGGCGGCCTCACCCGGCAGCAGCAGCAGCGCTTCGAATCGGTGCTCACCAGCCTGCAGCAGCAGGGCCTCGATCCCGGCTGCCGCCACCTGGCCAACTCCGCCGGCACCCTGGGCAGCAACGCCCTCCACTTCGACATGGTGCGCGTGGGCCTGGCCCTCTATGGCCATCGGCCGGCCAGCCATCTGGGCACGGCCATGGCGCTGCAGCCCGCCATCCATCTCCATGCCCGCGTCAGCCTGGTGCGCGAGGTGGCCGCCGGGGTGGGGGTGAGCTACGGCCACCGCTTCCACACCAGCCGCCCCAGCCGCCTGGCCGTGGTGGGGATCGGCTACGCCGACGGGGTGCCGCGGCAGCTGTCCAACCAGCTGGAGGTGCTGTTCCAAGGCCAGCGCCTGCCCCAGGTGGGGGCCATCACCATGGATCAGCTGGTGCTGGACAGCACCGACCACCCCGACCTGGACGTGGGTTCCGTGGTGACCCTGCTGGGTCGGGACGGCGACGAGGAGATCACACCGGCCGACTGGAGCGCCCGCTGCAACACAATCCCCTGGGAGATCCTCTGCGGCTTCAAGCACCGACTGCCGCGGCTGGCCGCGAACACGCACTGATAAGCTCAATCTGCCGCTGGAGAGGTGGCTGAGCGGTCGAAAGCGGCTCCCTGCTAAGGAGTTACAGGAGGCAACTTCTGTCGAGGGTTCGAATCCCTCCCTCTCCGTTTCCCAAGGGTTCCAGGGGGTCGCAAGACCTCCCGGAATCCCTGAAAATCAAGGTCAGTGCTGGGGCTCTAGCTGCTGGCGGGTCCTGATTGCGCCATGCGGCGCCCCTCCACACCACCCCCCATGACCCGATG